>CAIXAA010000123.1 GCA_903917305.1 uncultured Myxococcales bacterium
ACGCCCTGTTCGCGACGGTGCGCGACCGGCCGGATGTCGCGGCGCTTTACCAGCGTGTCGACGCGTACTTGCAAGGCCTGGACGACCTCGGGCTGACCGACCGCGACCTGCGGCGCGCGCACGGCTGGCGGCCGCTGCTCTGGCGCGCGCTGCTGCACGCCGCGACGCTGCTGCTGTGGATGCCGCTCGCGGCGCCGGGGCTGGTGGTGCAGGGTCCGGTGGCGCTGTGCGTGCGCTGGGCGGGCGTGCGCGTCACGCCGCGCCGCGACGTGATTGCCACGACGCACCTGGTGTTGGGCCTGGCGCTGCACGGCCTGCTGTACGCCGCGGTCGTCGCGCTGAGCTGGTGGCAGCTGGGCCTGGGCGCCGGGCTGACAGCGTTGATCCTGCTGCCGATCTCCGCCTATGCTGCCCTGCGCAGCGTCGAAGGCGGCCTGGCAGGTCGCCGCGTGCTGCGCGTCTGCGTGCGCATGGCGCGTTTGCGCCGCGAGATCGAGGCCTTGCGCCGCGAGCGCGGCGAGTTGCAGGACGCCGTCCTCACGACGGTCCACGCGGTGATCCCGGATTCGCTCGAACCTTTGTTCTCCCGCCCGTTGCCCATGCACGCTGCCGTCGAGGTCTCTTGAAGCCCACCGTCGTCCTGCTCCACGGCCTCGCCAGAACGCGCGTCTCGCTCTCCGGCCTGCGCAGCCACTTGGAATCGCTCGGCTATCCTACTTGGGCGCGCACCTACCCGTCGCGCACGCACACGCTGCCCGAGATGGCCGACGTCGTCGCCGGCTGGCTGCAGGAGGATCTGCCCGGCCGCGAGCTGGTGGCCGTGACGCACTCCCTCGGCGGCGTGCTGGTGCGCCATCTGGGAAATCGCGTGCCGTTTCGAGGTGTTGTCATGCTGGCGCCGCCCAACCACGGCAGCCGCGTCGCGAGTGCCTTTGCCGGCAACGCCTTGTTCCGCGCCTTCTACGGTCCCGCCGGCCAGCAGGTCGTCTGCGCCGACGAGTGGCCCAGCCCCGTCGCGCCGTTCGCCGTGATCGCTGGCACCAGCAGCCTTTCCATTGGCAACCCGGTCTCTTGGGTCACGCGCGGCTTCGGCATCCTGCCCGCCGGCGAGCCGAGCGACGGCGTGGTCACGGTCGCGGAGACGCAGCACCCCGCGATGGCGGACTTCGCGTCCGTGGGCGCCAGCCACACGTGGATCATGAACCACGCGGAAGCGCGGCGGTTGACGGTGCAGTTCTTCGAGCAAGGGAGCTTCTGCGCGACACCGTGACCCTTGCCGCTTTGCCCAACCCGGCGTAGCTTGCCGCGATGCGCGCCGCCCGCCAGGCGCCCCACCGGAAAGCCCATGCGCAATCGCTTCCTTGTCACGTCCTTGGCCCTCTGCGCCGCCTTCTGCGCCTTCTTCGTCGCGGAGTTCCTCTTCGAGTGGAACCGCCTCGGCAGCCCCGGCCTGGCGGAGCTGACCTGGGCGGATGCCAACAACGCCAAGCTCGTCGACCTGCTCTCGCCGATGGCGCGCGCCTACAACAACGTGCTCGCCATGCTGATTGCCACGATTGGCCTGGCGATCCCGCTGACGGCGAACATGCACACGCCCAAGCTGATCGACATGTTCCTGCGCGACCGCACCAACCAGCTGATGCTCGGCATCGGCGCGTTCGGCGCGGCGCACGTGCTGTGGGTCGACTACATCATCGGGCCGCACTTCGCGCCGCTGTGGGCCGTGCGCCTCGCGGTCGTCGGCGCGCTGATCAGCTGGGCTGCGCTGATTCCCTACTTCTTCTACGTGGTTCGCTTCCTCGACCCCTCCAGCATCATCGCCCGCCTGCTCGCCGACATCGAAGCGCAAGTCGCGGCGTGCGCCACCAAGGGTGCGGATTGCCAGGCCGCGCAGGACGTCATCCACGAGCGCCTGCACCAGCTGGGCACCATCGTGCTCAAGTCCATCGACCGCGCCGACCGCGGGGTGGCGCTCGAGGGCGTGTGGGCGATGAAACGCATCCTCGGCCATTACGGCGCCTTGAAGAACCAGATGCCCGATGCGTGGTTCAAGGTCGAGCGCAAGGACTTCGTCGGCCGGTCCGCGGAGGCCATCGAACTGCTCAACGAGGAGCGCAACTGGTTCGAATTGATGGTGATGACCCAGATGTTCCTCGCCTACCAGCAAGCCATGGCCAAGACGACCGACGCGGTCATGGCCATCAGCGACGCGACGCGCGTGGTGGCGGACCAGATTGCGGCGCGCGGCGATGCCAAGGCGCTGGATCTCGTGGTGAAGTTCTTCAACAACTACCTGCGCGAGGCCATCAAGCGCAAGGACATCCACGCCATCTACGACCTGTTCTACCAATACCGCCGTCTGGGCGCGGAGTTGCAGGCGTTCCCCGAGCTGCAGCTGCGCATCGCCAAGTGCTTCCGGTTCTACAGCGAGACGGCGGCGGCGGCGGGGATGCCGTTCGCGACGCAACTGGCGGGCTTCGATCTCGGTTGGATGGTGCGGCGCGTCTACGAGTCGCAGAGCCCGGCGCGGGCGGAAATCCTTAGCGAAGTCCTAGCCTTGCAGCACGGTGGCGCCGGCAAGCCGCTGCAAGGGCTGCTGGTCAAGGCCAAGCTCATGCTGGGCGCAGGGCTCTTGGAGCGCGGCCAGACAGCCGAAGCGCAGCGCGTCGCCCAGAACCTGATGGACGTGCCGGCGGCGGACATCGACACCGCTGCGCGCGAGCTGCTGGAGCGGCAAGAGCGGTCCTACTGGGAAGTGACCGATCGGCAAATCGATTTCGAGTGGATCGCGCCGGAGCGCCGCCCCTTCCTGTCCCGTTTCGCGGCGCAGCTGCAGGGGCGCGACGAAGTCGCCGCGTAGCTACGGGCAGTTTCGCGTGACCTGCACGTCATCGATCAGCACGCCCAGGCCCGTGTTGTTCTGGTTGTCGACCGTGTCGAAGTGCAGCACGAACTGCGGCATCAGGCCGGAGAATGCCGTCAAGGGTGCGGAAATCGTGATCTTCTGCCAGGTCTTGATGGTCAGCGGATTCGGCTTGGGCCAGATCGTCGCACCATTGGCGGTGAGCCACAAGTTGTCATAAATCTTGCCGTTCACCGGCTGGGTCTCGATATCGGCGTAGAGCCAGAACGTCAACGTGAACCCGCTGGCCACCGGGAACGGCACGGTGAAGGTCCAAGTGCCGCTCGAGCCCTGGGCGAACAGACCGCTGCTGAAGGCGTAGTTCTTCGCCGCGGGATCGCCGTAATACAGCACCTTCGTTCCCGAATGCGCCAGGCCGCTGCTGTCCCACACCTGCCAGCCCTTGCCGACACCGAGCGAATTCGCAAGCGTTCCCTTGACATCCCCGGCCTCGAAGTCATCCGACCACACCTCCGGCACGCAGCAGCCGGCGGCGTAGTTGGGCGTGTGCACGCAGCCGCTGCCGACCTTGCACGAGTCCGTCGTGCACTTGTCGCCGTCGTCGCACGCGGCGTCGCTCGTGCAGCAGCTCGGGTTGGGCGCGTGCAAGCAGGTGCCTGGACCTGCGGGCTTTTCGCACACGGCACAGCCGCCCGCGTAGCTGATGCACGTGTCGTTCCACGTCCCGTCGGCGTACATCTGGCTGACGTCTTCGCCGGTCGTGCCGCACGCCGCATTGTTCGGCTCGCCGCTTGTCCAGTTGGCCCAGGTCCACGGCGTGCCGTCGTTCCAGTGCCACGCGCCCTCGACCGCCATGTCGTTGCCGCCGATGTAGGCGTTCTGCCCGCCGCACAAGGACTTGGCGGTCGCCAGCACGGTGCTGTTCTCGCCCGCGCTGCCGATGCTGGCCAGGTGGCCGCCCCACGCGACGCACTGCGCTTCGGCCGTCCCCCAGGTCATGTTCGCGAACAAAGCTTTGTAGCACGAGCCGTTCCAAGTCGTGCCGTCGCAGGAGGGCTTGCAGGAGTCGAGCGTGCACGCGTCGCTGTCATCGCAAGCCGCGTCCGACGCGCAGCAGTTGGCGATGGCCAGGTGGCTGCAGTTGCCGCCGGAGCAGCTGTCCGCCGTGCACGGATTGCCGTCGTCGCAGTTGACGGGCGCGCCGCAGCTGGCCGCCGCACACACCGTGCCAGTCGTGCAAAGGTTGTTGTCTTCGCAAGGCAACTCGTTGTCGTTGTGCACGCACCCGCCACCGATGAGGTCGCAAGCGTCGTCGGTGCACGGGTTGGCGTCGTCGCATGTGACGGCCTTGCCGCTGCAAGTGCCGATGGCGTCGCAGGTATCACCGGTCGTACACTTGCTGCCGTCCTCGCACGCGACGCCCGCGGACATGGGCGCGAACACGCAAGCACCCGAGGCAGCGTTGCAACTATCGGTGGTGCAAGGCTTGTTGTCATTGCAAGTCGCCGTGGGCAGATAGACTTTGCGCACGCGCTGGCCTGAGCCGTCCGTGACAGCGATCGAACCATCTTGCCGGAGCAAGACGCCTGTCGGCGCGACGAATTCCGCGCTGCTGCCTGGCCCGTCGACATAGCCCGTCGTGCCGTTGCCGGCGAGCGTCGCATTGGTGCCGTCCGGCCAGATGGCGCGCAACCGCAGGTTCTCGCGGTCGGCAACGACCAGAAACCCTTGAGGATGCCAGAGAATGCCGTGGGGCTTCAGCGACAACTGGCCGGCCTTGCCGACAGCCTCGGAGAATCCGCCCACGCCACTGCCGAACAAGGTCGAGACCATGCCGTCGGTCCCAAGCCGCCGGATCCTCGCTTGTTCGGCGATGTAGAGGTTGCCTGCCGGGTCGTACGCCACGGTGTAGGGGAATGTGAGCGTGGCTACCGGCGCCGGGCCATCCTGGCCGCCGGCGCCGAACCAGCCCAAGATTGTGTAGACAGTTCCATCGGTTGCGATGCGGCGGATCGCGTTGTTGCCGAAATCCGCCAGGACGATGCTGCCATAGGCGTCGAACGTCATGAATCCAGGATTGTTGAATCGGGCGTCAGTGCCTTTGCCGTCGGCAAAGCCGATGCTGCCGTTGCCAGCCAGCGTCGAGACGGTGCCGTTCTTGATGGCGCGAACGCGACAACCAGCTGCTTCACTGACGTAAATCGTGCCGTCGCTGGCCACCAGGATGCCGTTGGGCTGGCTGAATTGCGCCGAGCTTGTTGCGCCGTCCAAGCCGCCAGCTATGCCGCTGCCGGCAAAGGTGCTGACCGTTCCGTCGGCTGCGATCTTGCGGATGCGATGGCCGTCCCACTCGGTCACGAGCAGGCTGCCCTCCGGCAACATCGCAATGCCGCGCAGGTTGGAGAACTGCGCGGAACTCCCCGGTCCGTCAAGGTATCCCGCCGTGCCGCTGCCAGCGATCGTCCCGACCGTGCCGACCGCGCCGACCTTGCACACGCCGCCCGCGCACGCCTCGCCGGACGTGCACGCACTGCCGTCGTCGCAAGCGCCGGTCTTCGCGACGTTGCTGCAACCACTCGTTTTGTCGCAGCTGTCGCTGGTGCAGGCGTTGCCGTCGTCGCAGGACTTCGCGGCGTGGGTGCAGGCGGTGCCGGTGCAGCCGTCGACGGTGCACGCGTCGCCGTCCTCGCACGAAGCAAGGTCCCAGCCGCTGCCGTCGGCCTTGCAGGTCCCAAGCTGATTTCCGCTGCATTGCAGCAGGCTCGGCTGGCAGACCGTGGGAATGCAGACCTCCGCCTGGCAGAAATGCCCAGCGCTGCAGTCCTCCGCCACGAGGCACTCGACGCACAACTGTTTGGTTTTGTTGCACACCAGGTCGCCGGGACATTGCTTGCTGCTCTGGCAGGTCGCAGGTCCAGCGACATCCGGTTGCGCATCGGGCGGTTGCAGGACATCCGCGGGCGGCGGCAGTTCCAGTTCCACATCCACCGGCGCAGCGAGATCCGGCGCGACATCTGGGACCATCACGCTGTCGACAGGTTGCGGAACATCCTCTGGGGTCGCATCCGGCGTCGCGTCAAGCTCGACCAGGTCCGGTGCCACGACGTCCACCGGCGTGGGCGCGTCAGGCCCCGCCGCCGCATCGACTGCGGCATCGTCCGTGGGCGTCACCGCGCCATCGAGGACCGCCGGCACATCGCCCACTTGCACATCCGGCGCGACGAGAACCGGCACGGTGGAGGCCGGCGTGCCGCAAGCCGTGCCGGCAAGACCTGCCAGAAGAACGAGAAGCCTTCGCTGTAGCATCGGAACCTCAGATAGCCTTGATAACTTTGGAGAATCCTGGATGCGCCGGCGACCGCTGGGGCCGCGTGGCCGTGTGACAAGAGCGCGACATGCGGCCTGGCCCATTGTGCCGCAGCGCACCCGATTCCGCCATGGAGACCATGACGTTGGCGGCGCCTGACCGCTGCCTTCGCCAGCGGAGCGGTTCGCCGCGCATCGGACCCGCGACCGCCGCCGCGGCGCTGCCGGTGATGGATGCGATGCGCGGGCGCCTTTGACGCATCTCAGGTCCATTGATGTACATCCAGACAACTTAACATAGCTTGACGCAATGGCAATATCATCTACCCTAGGCATCCGATGTGGCGCTTGATTGCACCTTCGCGCCGCGATGGTGGTCTTGGCCTGGACTTGCAAGGGAGGAACGGATGAAGCGAATCGTGATCCTGGCGGCGGCCCTGCTGGCGGCCAGCGCGTGCGAGAAGAAGGAAGAACCGGCAGCGCCGGCGCCCGAGGCGCAAGCACCTGCGGCGGCGGAACCTGCCGCGGCGACGCCGTCGCCCTCGGACCTGCCGCCTCTCGATGCCAACAACATCGTGAGCATCGCGGTCGGCTCGAAGGACCACAAGACGCTGGTGGCGGCGCTCAAGGCGGCCAACTATGTGATTGGTGTGTCGAATCCTGGTCCGCTCACGGTGTTTGCCCCGACCGACGCGGCGTTCGCCAAGCTGCCCGCCGGCACGGTCGACAACCTGGTCAAGCCGGAGAACGGCGACCAACTGCGGCACATCCTGCAGCATCACGTCGTGCCATCTGCGTATGGTGTCGCGGACTTGAAGGACGGGCAGGTGCTCGGCATGGTCGACGGCGGCCACTGTACGGTCAAGGTCGCGGACGGCAAGATCACGATTGACGGCGCCAATGTCCTCGCGTCGATCAAGGCGTCCAACGGCGTCGTGCACGTCATCGACGCGGTCCTGCTCCCCGCCGCCAAGCCGTAGTCGGCTGGTCCCCGCCGCTTGCGACTCACGGCGAGCGGCCGCCTGGCGTAGCGCGTATGCTGCACCCACGGATGTGTTTCGTGTCGCAGCTGGACGGCGAAGGCTGAACCCCGCGCGGCGCAGGCACCTGGCTGCGAGGTGCGCGATGGAGCAAGGCCTGAGCGCTGGCGAAGCGGCCCGGCGCCTGCAGCAGCACGGCCCGAACGAACTGCTGCGCGCGCAAGCGACGCCCTGGTGGCGCGTCCTGCTCGGCCAGTTTCGCGGTGCGCTGGTCTGGTTGCTGCTGGCCGCCTGCGTGGTCTCGGCCCTGATGGGCGAGGTCGGCGACGCGGTGGCGATTGCCGCGATCCTCGTGCTCAATGCGCTGGTCGGCTTTCGTCAAGAATTCAGCGCAGAAAGGGCGGTCCTGGCGCTGCGGGCGATGACGGCGCCGCGCGCCCGCGTGCTGCGCGACGGCCATTCCGTCCTGCTGCCGGCCGCCGAAGTCGTGCCCGGCGATGTGCTGCTGCTGGAGCCCGGCGACGTCGTGGCCGCGGATGCGCGCCTGCTCGAAGCGCATTCGCTGACGACGCAGGAGGCGGCGCTGACGGGCGAGAGCCTGCCGGTCGAGAAGCTCGCCCTGCCGCTGCCCGACGACACGCCGCTGGCGGAGCGCAAAGATCGCGTGTTTCTAGGCACCTCGGTGGCCTCGGGCACGGCGCTGGCCGAGGTGCAGGCGACCGGCATGCGCACGGAGCTGGGCAAGATCGCCCACCTGCTGGCCACGACGGAGGAACAGGCCACGCCGCTGCAAGCGCGGCTGGAGAAGGTCGGGCGCGTGCTGCTGTGGCTGTGCCTCGGCATCGTCGCGGTCGTCGCGCTGCTCGGGCTGTGGCGTGGCCAGCCCTGGCTGCAAGTGCTCATGACGTCGGTATCTTTGGCGGTGGCCGCCGTGCCGGAGGGGCTGGCGGCGATGGTCACCGTGGCGCTCGCCGTGGGCGTGCAGCGCATGGCGGCGCGGCACGTGCTGGTGCGGCACCTGCCCGCGGTGGAGACGCTGGGCTCGACGACCGTCATCTGCACCGACAAGACCGGCACGTTGACGACCGGCGTCATGGCCGTGCGGGAGCTGTGGGGCGCCGACCAGGACGCGCTGCTCGACGTGGCAGCCGGCTGTTGCAATGCGGAGTTGGACGGCACGGGGCGCTCCGGGACGGGCGATCCGACCGAGGTTGCGATCCTGCTGGCCGCAGCGGAGCGCGGCATGCGGCGCGAGGTCCTGGAACGCGACCGGCCGCGGCAAGGCGAAACCCCTTTCGATTCCGAGCGAAAGCGCATGTCGGTGTGGCGGGCGGACGGGCGGTTGTACGTCAAGGGCGCGCTGGAGACGCTGCTGCCGCGCTGCACGGCCGGCGTGGACGGCGCCGCGCAAGCGCAGGCGGAGATGGCAGCGCGCGGCCTGCGCGTCCTGGCCGTGGCCCAAGGTGCGTCGCCGCAGGAGGAGAACCTGCAGTTGCTGGGCCTGCTTGGCCTCGCCGATCCCCCGCGCCTCGAGGTCAAGCTGGCCTTGGCCCAGGCGCGTGCGGCCGGCATCCAGACGGTGCTCATCACGGGCGACCACCCGGCGACCGCGCAAGCGATTGCGCGGGAGTTGGGGCTGCTCCAGCCGGGCGATGACGCGGCGGAGCTCGTCCATGCCCGGGCCACCGCGGAGGACAAGCTGGACATCGTGCGCGCGTGCAAGCGGCGCGGCGCCGTCGTGGCGATGACCGGCGATGGCGTGAACGATGCGCCCGCACTCAAGGAGGCGCACATCGGCATCGCGATGGGCCGCACCGGGACGGAAGTGACGCGGGAAGCGGCGGACATGATCCTGACGGACGACAACTACGCGAGCATCGTCGCGGCGGTGCAGGAAGGGCGCGGCATCTATGGCAACATTCGTAAATCACTTGTGTATCTGCTGTCCGGCAACTTCGGGGAGCTGATCGTCATGCTCGGCGCGTCGCTGCTTGGCCAGCCGACGCCGCTGCTGCCGCTGCAGCTGCTGTGGATCAACCTCGTGACCGATGGGCTGCCGGCGCTGGCGCTGGTCATGGATCCGGCGGACGCCGACACGCTGCAAAAGCCGCCGCGCCACCCGGACGAGCCGATGCTGGGCGCCCGCGAGTGGCGCTACGTCACGGCGACCGGCGTGCTCAATGCGGTCGTGACCCTCGGCGCCTTCACGTGGGCGCTGCACGCGCGCGGCACGCAGCAGGCCCGCAACCTCGCGTTTTCCGTGCTGGTCTTCTGCGAGATCCTGCGCGCCTTTGCCGCCCGCAGTGCCACGCGCCTGTTCTGGGAGGTCGGTCCGCTCAGCAACGTCCGCCTGCTCGCCGTCGTGCTCGGCTCCGCGCTCGTGCAGCTGGCGATCCACCAATTCCCTTGGACGCGTGCGCTGTTCGATCTCACGCCGCTGGGCCTTGCGGATACCCTGCTCGCCCTCGCGCTCGGCTTCGTGCCGGTCTCGGTGCTGGAGCTGACCAAGCTGCTGCGCCGGCACCGCGGCATCAAGGCGTAGGCGGCACGGCGATGTTCGTGCATTGGAACTGCGCTTCGTCTTTGCCGCTCGCGGACTTGCAGTAGATGTTGACGCAGTGGCCGCAGTCGGCGCCGATGCTGTTGGCGAACTCCTGGCAGCTCAGGCCGCAATCCCACTTGCCCTTTGGTGTCACGCAGGTGGCAGCGTCCGGCGGCGTGCCGGGCCCGGACGTGAAGCAGGCCGGGTGCACGGTGTAGCACGCCGCCGGTCCGACCTTGCTGCACGGCTGACCGCACGCGTCGACGCCGGTGGTGGTCGTCTTGCACGCGGCGGGCGGTGCGCTGCAGGTGCCGGGCACGCCGGGCGGGCACGTGCAGGTGTAGCTGCCGGTGGTGTTGGTGCAGACCTGCCCGACCTTGCACACATTGCTCAGGCATTCATTGATGTCCGTGCACGTCTTGCCGTCGCCGGAGAAGCCCGCCTTGCAGGCGCAGGAGTAGCTGCCCGCCGTGTTGGTGCAGATCGCGTCGGCCGCGCACGTGCCGGGCTTGGCGCACTCGTCGATGTCCGCGCAAGCGCCGGCGACCACCGCGTAGCCCGCGGGGCACGGCGTGCAGATGACGCCGCCCGTGGTGCCGATGCCGCACAGCAGGTCCGCCGGGCAGCCGCCGTTGTCGATCGCGCACTTGTCCTCGCCAATCGCGACGTCGTCGACGAACCAGCCCACGTCCGCGTCGCTGCCGCAAGGTCCGGCGAACTGCAGACGGACCTGGAACACCTTGTGCGACCAACCGGCGGAGGCCAACTTGATGGGCTGCCAGCTCGAACTGGGCAAGAGGACAGCGATATCGTTCCACTCGCCGCCAGCGACGCGCACCAGCACGCTCGCCTTCTGGTCGGCAGCCCAGCCGCCGGCGCTGAGGAAACGGATGCTCATCGAGGAGCCCGCGGCGATGCCGGTGGCGTCGATCCAAGGCGAGTCGGCGGTGGCGAGGATGGCGCCCTGCCCTGCCCCGCACGCCAGGCCCTTGCCGTTGTTGACGTTCAGCGCGCAATCCGGGGAGCTGAAGCCGGGCACGCTCGGCGTCGCGTCGAAGTCCCAGCGCACGGTGCCGGCGGGCGCGTCGGGGTCGGAGCGCTGCCAGAGCGTGCTCCCCGCGTCGCCGCAGGTGAATTTGTCGGAGATCGGTGTCGTCACGACGCCGCAATTCGGGTCGCCGCTGGCGATGTGGACGCAGCCCTTCAAGACGTCGCAACTGTCGATCGTGCAAGCGAATCCGTCGTCGCAGGACAGGGGCTTGCTGGCGCAGGCGCCGGCGCTGCACTGCTCCGCGACGGTGCACGGGTCGCTGTCCGCGCAGGGCGCGCTGTTGGGCACGTGCACGCAACCCTTCTCCGGC
>CAIXAA010000124.1 GCA_903917305.1 uncultured Myxococcales bacterium
CGCACGCCCATGTCGTACAGCATGTCGTAGAGCGTGACAGCGGCGTTCATGCCCGGGGAGAAGTCCGGCGGCGCCACGAGCGCCCACGCACTGCCAGCCGCGTCCATCGGCACATCGGTCAAGTGGCCGAAGCCGTCGTCGATGGTGACCGTCGCCGTGACCGGCCCGTCCGAGATGTCGTCGAACCAGAAGTTGTTGTTCGACCAGTGCGTCAGCGGTTGCGCGGGCGAGAGGTTCGACGCCGAGTGGCCCTTGCCGCCGAGCAGCAGCAGCCGCCCCGCCGCATCGGTGCGCAGCTGGCCCAGGTAGTCGATGACCGCCGAGCCGTCCGCCGCCTTGACGGCGCGCACGGGGTAGGCACCGCCGGTAGTCGGGCTGAACACTTGACCTTTTGCGAGCGTGCCGGAGATGGAGCGCGGCCCGAAGTCGCTCTCCAGCGAAGCGCGGTCCGTCACGGTCGGATTGCGCAGGGCACCGGCCGGCAACGTCTCGCCGTGCGGACCATCCTCCTCATAGAACGAGGCCTTGCGATTCGCGAGATGCGCAGTCCAGCGGATGGACTTGATGAACGGCTTGCCCGCCGTCGCCGTCTGGACCGTGACCTCCGCCTTGGGCGTCAAGCGGCCATGGGCATCCGCCTGGTACTCCCAGACGCGAAAGCGCGCCGCTTGCGGCTTGACGAGGCCGCCGACCTTGTGGTTCGCGACATCGGCGCCGGTCAGGCCATCGGTCGGGCCCATGCCGGGGATCTCCGGCCCGATGACGAAGCCCTGATCCGGGTCCAGGTTGCCCAAGCGTGCGACGCCGATGGCCGGATGAATGCGGTAGATCGGCCTGGTCGGTGGCGTCGCGGCCGCGGCAAAGGCCGGCCGGCTCTGGCTGGCCATGGCGACGGCCACAGCCGCTGCACCAGCGCCCACGGTTCCAACGAATTCGCGCCGCGTCAGGCCTTGGCTCGCGGACTGCGCAGCCTCTTCCCCGGTTGCCGCCGCAATCTCACCTGCCGAGATGTCTTTGTCGTTTGACGTCGCCATCCTGCACTCCTGTCCGCGCTGTACGTCGTTGAAGGCCGCTCCGTGAGAGCATCCTTAGCGAAGCTACGCCGCCGCCAGAAATCCGTCAATGGTGGAATACGTCCATGATCTTCGGCACCGACACCGCACGATGGCACTTTCGCGCCGGGCCATCGCCTGCGAAATGCGCCGGGATTTCGCCGTGCGGCGCGGCCGCGCGACGACCTGGCACAGGCGTGGCGATGCGCATGGCAGGGAGGACTTCAGCGCCTGCCGAGCGGTTCGCGCCGTGTTCGTGCAAGGCGGCTACGCCGGAGCGTGTGTGCCCATCGCCCGCTTCAGCGGCTTGTTGAACAGCCACATCATCACGCCGGCGCTCAGGCCCAGCACCATCAGCACCAGGAAGAAGCCGTCCTTGCTCATCGAGGTGTAGAGTTGGCCGATGTAGCCCGACAGGATGTTGCCAAAGAAGCTCGACATGAACCACATGCCCATCATCATGCTGACGATCCGCGTCGGGCTGACCTTGGTGACCAGTGACAAGCCGATGGGCGACAGGTAGAGCTCGCCGATGGTCAGCATCAGCGTGCACATGACCAACCACATCGGGCTGCCCTTGCCGGTGCCGACGACATTGGCGCCGACGATCATCACGATGAACGACAGGCCGAGCACGAAGCAGCCGATGACCATCTTGCTCACGCTGGACGGCTCCTTGCCGCGCGCCGCCTGCCTGCGCCAGATCACGTCGAGCAGCGGCGCCAGCAAGAAGATGAAGAACGGGTTGATGCTCTGGAACCACGTCGAGGACGCCCAGGTCGGCCACACGGTCTGCTCGTCGGCCCAGCTCTGCATGGTGTTGCCCTGCTGCTCGTAGACCGCCCAGAAGACGACGTTGAGCACGCACAGCGCCACCAGGGCCCACACACGCTTCCACTCCTCCTTGGTGAGCGGGTGGTGGACCGGCTGCGCGGGCTGCCCGCTATCGGGCGATGCGGCCGCGAGGGCAGCCGCGGCCTTGCGCCGCTCGAGCGTGTCAGGCGCCAGGAATTTGCCGCCGAAGAACTGCACCAGAAGGCCGATCAGCATGCCGATGCCCGACGCCAGGAAGCCGTAGCGCCAGCCATAGACCATCGCCAGGGTGCCGGCCACGAAATTGCACAGGAATGCTCCCAGGTTGATGCCCATGTAGAAGATGGTGAACGCGCCATCGCGCCGCGGATCGCCGTCGGGGTAGAGGGCGCCGACCTGGGTCGAGATGTTCGGCTTGAAGCAGCCGTTCCCAATGATCAGAAACGCGAGGCCGACCAGAAAGGCGCGTTCGCTCGCCAGAAGAAACTGGCCACGCTCACGGAAATGCTCGAGGACATGCTCACGCGGCAGAGGGTGATTACTTCGGGCACGGCCCTGGTGGACTCGAAGCGCGACGCCAACGGCTCGTTCCACAGGCCGGAGGAACTGGC
>CAIXAA010000125.1 GCA_903917305.1 uncultured Myxococcales bacterium
CCCCCACACGCCTACGTTGCACGGTACCGGTTCGAGCCCTGGCTGTGCAACATGAATCGCCAAGGTTCGTCGCCAGGAGTCACAACAAGGATCCACGCGTTTTGTTCCCCGGGCCGCGATTCTTGCCAACGCCACGTGGCGCGTGCATCGTTGCGGCGCAAGTCAGGCTGATTCGGGCACAGGCAGGCAGGGAAGAGACGCAAGATGACCCGACACGCCACCGAACAGTGGCTGCGAAAGCGGTGCAATATCGTAGTGCTGGCGGTGCTCGCCAGCTTGAGCGTGCTGCGCCCGCAACCGGCCCGTGCCCAGTTCGTCCCGTCGGGGACGGAGCTGCCGGCGCCCGACGTGGAGTCGGTCTCGATCGGCGACAGTTCGCGGGGGGAGCTGCGCGGCGGCGTCGAGTTGCCGCGCCGAGGCGTCGGGCTGTACCGGCTCTCGCTCGTGTCGGCGCGCGACACGGGGTGGGGCACGCAGACGCTGGTCGAGCTCCTGGTGCGCGTCGCCCAGCACCTGCAGACCTTGCCGGAGCACCAGGACGTCGCGCTGCGCGTCGGCAACCTGTCGCTGCGGCGGGGCGGCGAGATGAAGTGGAGCCATTCGCACCACTCCGGCCGCGACGCAGACGTGTTGCTCTACTTGACCAATGAAGACGGAGAGCCGCTCCAGCCCGACGAATTCGTGCGCCTGGACAACCACGGTCACGGCAAGTGGAAGCGGCACGCGGTGCAGTTCGACGCGCCGCGCATGTGGAACGCCGTGCGCGCGCTGCTGGAGGACGGGCATGTCCAGGTCCAGCACCTCTACCTGGCGGAGCCCCTGCGCCAGATGCTGCTGCGCCACGCCCGCGCCGTGGGGGAGCCGGAGTGGCTGATCCAGCGCGCGCTGCTGGTCCTGAGCGAGCCGAGCCATTCGGGGCGGCACGACGACCACCTGCACGTGCGCCTCTATTGCAGCCGCGACGATCGCCTGGCGGGGTGCAGCGACGACGAGCCGCGCTGGCCTTGGGTGCAAGGCTTCGATCACGAAGTGCAGGCCCAAGTTGGCCGTATCATCGCCGAGTTGGGTCAGCCGGAGCCGGACCGGCGCGCCGCCGCGATTCGCCGGCTGGTGTGGTTCCAGCACGAGGACGTCCGCGCCATCGAGGCGCTGATCCACGTCGCGAGCACGGATCTGCCGCTCCACCGCAGCCTGGCCATCGAGGCGCTGCAGAAGTTGCGGGAACCAGCGGCGTTTTCCCTGCTCATGCGCGCCGCCCGCAGTGCGGTGACCGAGGCGGAGCTGTTCGAGCTGCTCGAGGCGGCCATCAGCGTCGCTTCGCCGCAACACGCACCGGATCTGCTGGGAATGCTGGCACCTGACTGCGGAGCCGTGGCGCAGGCGCTGGATGTCGAGCAGTGTTCCGCGCTGCGCCTCGCCGTGGCCCAGGCCGTGCGGCCGTGGCTGATGGAGCAGAGCGCCGCGCCGCTGCTGGGCGTGCTGACCGACACGAATCCGGGGACGCGCCGCGCGGCCCTGCGCACGCTGGAGCACCTGGCGAACCGGCGCTTCGAGGCCGAAGGTGACGCGGTGGCGTGGTTCGAGCGGGCCGGGCAGTTGGGGCGATTGCATTGGATGTACGAAGGTTTTGCCCTGCGCGGGATTGCCGTCTACGCCCCGCCGCACGCGTTGGCGCCGGCGCTGATCGAGCTGCTGGGCAACCGCGACACGGGCCTCGCCGCGAACGCGGAGGCGCTGCTGGCGCGCACGCTGGACGGTGGTCCGGGCGAGCTGCAACTCACGGCGCAGCGGCGCCAGCGCGCGTGGTCACGCTGGTGGGACGTGAACCATTTCCGCTATGACTGGAGCGATGCTGCGGCTGCCAAGGCGCCCGCCCCCGACGCATCGGGTCCGACGCCGCGCACACCCGCGGTTCACGAGGAGTAACGTGTCGCGCGTCAGTTTCTTAGTTGTCCTCATCTGTTGCATCCTCGGCTCCACCAGCCGCGCCTTCGCGGAGCCGCGCGACAGCCTCTTCTACTTCGGCCAGGACTACGGCAGCGAATCGCAGTTCAACCCCGCGACTGCGCTGGTGAATGGTGGCTTCGACATCCTGCGCAGCTACGCCTACCAGGACAGCCTGCTGCACGTCGACTACAAGATCGGCGTGCAGAACGTCCTGACCAACATCGTGCATCCCGCTGACAACCTTGGCAAAGCCGGCTACGTCAACGTCGCCTCCCACGAAATCTTTCCGTTCCGCGGCCTGGGCACGAACTACGGCCAGTTCGTGCCGAACATCTTCATGCACACGTTCGGCGAGGGCATGCTCTACCGCAAGCTCGAAGAATGGTATGAAGTTCAGGGTGTTCCATATCCGCGTGTCGCGTCGATCCTCACGACCTCGGCCATGCAGTTGCTCAACGAGACCGTCGAGAATGGTAGCTTTCGCGGCGCGAATCCCGATCCAATCGCTGACATGTTGATCTTCAACATCATGGGATTCCTGCTGTTCTCGCAGGACGGGATCGCGGGCTTCTTCGCGGATCAGGTGCGCATCGACTACTGGCCGGGGCAGGCGGTCATCCAGCCGGACACGCTGCGGCTGGTCAACATGGGCGAGAACTTCGCGTTCAAGTTCAAAGGCCTACCTTGGGGTGTGAAGCTGTTTGGTTACATTGGCAACGAAGGCCTCGGCGGCCTCAGCATTCCGCTGACCAGCCAGGACAACTTCAGTTTTGCCTATGGTCTCCGGGTCTTGCGCATGAGCGCTATCATCGGCCGCAACGGTGACCGCCTCATGGTGCCGAGCGCGGGCAACAATGAGTGGGATCTCGCGATGTTCTGGGACCGGAAGGACTCGCTGATGGCGTCCTTGGAGCTGGGGACCGTTCGCGATTACTCCGCGCTGCTCAACGTGTATCCGGGCGTGATCGAGTGGAAGGGCTGGACCGTCGGCCTGTACGCCAAGGCGAGCCACCAGGATGGCGTGGCGGCGGGCCTCACCTTCCGGCACTCGCCGCTGGGGCTGGGCTGGGGCGTGGGGAACGACCGCGCGAATGCGGCGTTCCATTAGGATCCACCTTGCGGGCCAAGTTTGCAATTCTCTAGGCGAATCTTGGCGCGATGACGGGCGCTAGGACAGCCGCGACCGGAAGTCTTCGTAGCCGAACGTCCGCACGACGCGCAGCTTGCCTTCGGTGTCGCGAATCGCGATGGCCGGGTGCTTCACGCCGTTGAAGAACGTCGTCTTGACCATCGTGTAGTGGATCATGTCCTCCAGCACGATGCGGTCGCCGACTTCGAGCGGCTTGTCGAACGAGTAGTCGCCGATCACGTCCCCCGCGAGGCACGTCACGCCGCCGAGGCGGTAGGTGTGCGCTTTCTCACCGGGATTGCCGGCGCCGCGGATCTCCGGGCGGTAGGGCATCTCCAGGCAATCCGGCATGTGCGCCGCCGCAGACACGTCGAGCACCGCCACGTCCATGCCGTTGCGCGTCACGTCCAGCACGGTGCCGACCAGCCAGCCGGTCTGCCAGCCGACCGCTTCGCCGGGCTCGAGGATGACCTCGACGTTCCAGCGCTCGCGGAAGGCCTTGACCAACCGGATGAGCCGGGGAATGTCATAGCCTTCCTTGGTGATATGGTGTCCGCCGCCGAAGTTGACCCACTTCATCAGGGGCAACCACTCGCCGAACTTCTCTTCGACCGCCGCGAGCGTGCGCTCGAGCGCCTCGGAGCCGCAGCCGCAAAGGGCATGGAAGTGCAGGCCTTCGATGCCTTCGAGCAGGTCCGGGCGGAACTCCTGGCGCGTGACGCCCAGGCGGCTGTTGGTGCCGCAGGGGTCGTACATGTCGACCGCGGCTTCCTTGTGCTCCGGGTTGATGCGGATGGCACAGGAGACGTTCAGCCCCGAGTCCTGCACACGGCCGCGAAAACGCTGCCATTGCGAGAAGGAGTTGAAGGTCATGTGGCTCACGTGCGGCAGGATCGCCTCGAACTCGTCGTCCGAGTACGCCGGCGCGTACGCATGCACGTCACGTTGCAGCTCGCGTTTCGCCAGCAGCACCTCATTGAGGCTGCTCGCTGTCGCGCCGCGTAAGTATTTGCGCATCACGGGAAAGGCGCTCCACATCGACACCGCTTTCAGGGCGGCGAGGATGGTGCAACCGGCTTCCTCTTGGACACGACTTAGGATTTCAAGGTTGCGCACGAGCAGGCTCTCGTCCAGCAAGAAGCATGGGGACGGAACCGCGTCGAAGTGCGCTTCTAGCGAAGCAGACTCTTCGGATTCGCGGAGGAAGCGATAGGGAGGGGGAACCGGGGGCAGCACGCGGTCGCGGCGAAGTGCGCGCGGCTGCCGTGCGATACGCAAGGCTTGGATGGTCATGTTTCTAGCTCCGCAGTCAATGAACGAGTTGGACGTTCGCCAACTCTTGCCAGGGCAGTCCCCATTGGTTGAGGGCTGTCATGAAGGGATCCGGATCGAGCTGCTCGACGTTGAACACGCCTGCGCCCTTCCAAACACCAGTCAGCATCAACGCAGCGCCGATCATGGCCGGCACGCCTGTCGTATAGCTCACCGCCTGAGCCTGCACCTCTTGCCAGCATTCGGCATGGTCGCAGACATTGTACACGAAATGTGTCGTCGGCATACCCGCTTTCGATCCGCGCAGTTGCACGCCGATGCAGGTCTTGCCGGTGTAGCCGGCGCCGAGCGAAGACGGCTCGGGCAGCAGGGCCTTGAGGAACTCGAGCGGAATGACCTTGTGGCCCTGGAAGTCCACCGGGTCGATGCGCGTCATCCCGACATTCTGGAGGACGGTCAAGTGCTTGATGTACTCCTGGCCGAACGTCATCCAGAAGCGCGCCTGGCTGATCTTCGGGAAGTGCTTGACCAGCGACTCCAACTCCTCGTGATACAACAGGTAGCTCTCGCGCGGCCCGACGCTCGGGTAGTCGACCGGCACGTGGATCTCGAGCGGCTGCGTCTCGATCCACTGGCCGTCCTTCCAGTAGCGGCCTTTCTGCGTGATCTCGCGAATGTTGATCTCGGGGTTGAAGTTCGTCGCGAACGCCTTGCCGTGGTCGCCGGCGTTGCAGTCCACGATGTCCAGCGTGTTCACGCTGTCAAAGCGGTGCTTGTGCATCCACGCGGTGAAGACGTTGGTGACGCCGGGATCGAAGCCGCAGCCGAGCAGGGCCATCAAGCCCTTCTCTTCAAAGCGCTTCTGGTACGCCCACTGCCAGGAGTACTCGAACTTGGCCACATCGCGCGGCTCGTAGTTCGCCGTGTCGAGGTAGTTCACGCCCGTCTCGAGGCACGCGTCCATGATCGTCAGATCCTGGTACGGCAGCGCGACGTTGAGCACGAGGTCCGGCTTGAAGGAGCGGATGAGCGCCGCCAGCTCCGGCACGTTGTCGGCATCCACCTGCGCAGTGGCGATCTTGGCGGACGCGGTGCGCGCCGAGGCCCGGATCTCCGCTACGATGGCGTCGCACTTGGACTTTGTGCGGCTGGCCAGCAGGATGTCAGTGAAGACCGCGTGGTTCTGGGCGCACTTCTTCGCCACCACGTTGCCGACGCCGCCGGCGCCAATGATCAAAACGCGAGCCATGGTGCAACCCCCCGGAAAGAAGACTAGTTGCGCTACGACCTGGTGGATGTGGCGAAGCTTTGTGGAAGGACATCGCGCCAGTAGGGGGCGCGGGCAGGGCGCGGAGAATAGGGATCGTTGAGTCGGGGGTCAAGGGGCAAATCGCTTCGCGGCGCACGGTCGGCAGCGTGGCACGACTTCAGGCGCGGGAGAAAGCAAAATGTGTTGGGCGAATCGGCGCTTGCGCGCCGACCGGGTGCTAGTCGCTGCGCTCCCCGAGCCCGCGTTCCGCGGTCTCGGCCCTGCGGGTGACGCCCCCTTTCGCGGCCTGGCTCCAAG
>CAIXAA010000126.1 GCA_903917305.1 uncultured Myxococcales bacterium
CCGGGAACGTCGCGCTGGTGGTGCCGAAAGCGACGCAACCGCCCGGATCGCAACCCTTGTCCGTGGCCTTCAACACGAAGATGCGCGCGTTCGGGTTCGACACGTTGGCGATCGTCACGGTCACCGGCTTGGACGCCGCCGCCTGGAAGCTGTACGCCACTTCCTTGCCCAAGTAGCTGTTGCCGGCATCGCACGCATACGTCGTCGCGACCTGCGTCGAAGCGCCGCTGTTGGTGACGATCTTGGTGAACGTGTCGCCGCACGTGATGCTGTTCTGCGCGCCGCACAGGCACGTGTTGTCGTGCACGCAGTCGCCGTTGATGCAGCTGTCGGTGGTGCAGGCGTTGCCGTCATCGCACTCCGAGCCCTTGGCGCACAAGCCAAAGCCGTTGTCGAAGAACTTCACGATCTGCTTCATCATGTCGTCCGGCGTATCGGCGGCGGCGAGCACGCCGGCGAACGGGATCGAGGAAGCGATGGTGCGGTAGTTGCTCTGCGCGTCGTCGTGCGCGACCTGGACCCAGAACGTCTCCACACCGCTGTTGCGCAGCAGGTTGCGGGTGCGGGCGACGGCCGTCTGCGCGTCGATCTGGTCGTTGAGCGTGTCGTACGCCACCAGCTGGCTGAAATTCCAATGGTATTGCTTGGCCGGGTTCGCCAGCGGATCCGTGTACGCCGCATAGCCGTCGATCGGCCCGGTCACGCCGTTCGGCGCGCTGTCGACGACGCCCTTGGCCTTGAAGAACGGCTGCAAACTCGTCTGCTTGTCGTACACCCAGGTGTCGCCGCCCTCCATGTACACCTTGCCGCCCTGCGACAGGTACAGCTTGACCGCGGCCACTTCGCTCTCGAGCAGCACGTGGTTCTTCGGGTACACGCCCAGCGTGATGAACACCGACTCGAACTTCGCCAGCGTCGGATACAGCGCCAGCGAGTTGACGATCTGCCCGTATTTGCTCAGCTTCGCCAGGGAGGTCTTGATGCTCGCGGCTTGATCCGCCGGCACTTCCGAGGGCGACCAGATCAGCACGCCGCCTTCGTACGTCACGGTCACGTGGAACGTGCACAACTGGTACAGATAACCGTCCGAGACCTTGATGGTAATCTCGTGGTCGCCCGTGTCCGACAGCGCCAGGGGCTGGATGGTCAGGCTCGCGTTCCAGGTCGAGTCCAGCCAATAGTAGAGCGCAGACGAGACCTTGACGAACGACGGCGCCTTGACGATCGAGAACGAGATGATGTCCGTCGCGTCCGGGTCCTGCACCTTGATCGGCAGCGTCGCCTTGGTGCCGGTCGCCACCACCTGGTTGGCCGGGCAGTTGAGGATCTGCGGCGGACCGCCCTTGACGACGCAGACGTTGTCGACGGCAAAGCGCGTGATGTCATAGGTCGAATTGCCCGCGACGCAGAACGCCAGGCGCAGGCCGTTGGAGTTCGACAGCGACGGCGGCAGCGTCAGGTGCAGCGTCTCCGGACCCAAGGGGCCGGTCGGCGGCGAGATCGACTCGATCAGCACGGAATTCGCCCAGTTCGTGGACGCGCCGTCGAGGGAGCCGCGGATGCGGATCGTCAGGTCGTCGACGTTCGGCACGTACTCGCGGTCGTACTGCAAGGTGATCGTGCTGGCGCCCGCGGCCTGGAACACCGGAGAAGCCAAGCAGGTTTCAAAGTTGCTGCTGGCCGGCGACCACTTGAGCTGGGCGTACTGATCCGGTCCGAGCGGCCCTGCCGTGCCCACGCCCCAGTTGCCGGCGGCGCCGACGCCCGTGACGTCGTTCGGGCTCCAACCCATGGCCGTCAGGCTGTTGCTGGAGCTGAAATCCTGGCAGTAGCTCAGCGGCAACGTGCACGGGTTCTTCTGCACGGCCTGGCACTGCTTGGAGCCGTCGGCCTGCGTGAGGCACTTGCCGGTCGCGCACTCCGCGTTGAGGTTGGCGCAATCCGCGTCCGCCGCGCAGCACAGCGTCGCGCCGCTGCCGTCGGTCGTGTAGTGCAGGCACTCGTTGAGCACGCAAGCATCGAACGTGCAAGGCAAACCGTCCGAGCAGTCGAACTTGTCCAGGCAGCAGCCGCCGATCGCGGTGTGCGTGCAGACGCTGTTCGGGCAGCCGTCGTCGGTGCACGGGTTGTTGTCGTTGCACTGCGTGCCAGCCAGCGCGCCGGCGGCGGTGCAGACGCAGCCCGGGGCCATGGTGTGGCTGCAAGTGCCGATGCCATTGGTGATCGAACCGCATGTGTCGTTGGTGCACGTGTCGCCGTCATTGCAGTCGGCCAGCGTCGCGCAGCAGCCGTTCTTGGGCGCGGTGTGGCGGCACTGGTTGTTGAGGCAGTAGTCGATCGTGCAACCGTTGAGGTCATCGCAGGCGGTGAGCGCATCGGTGTCGTCGATGCAGCAGCCCGGCGTCGGGTCGTGGCTGCAGGCGTTCTGCGTGCAAATGTCCGTCGTGCAAGGCTTGTTGTCGTTGCAGTCCGCGTTCACGGTGCAGCAGCCCGCGGTCGGCGTGTGGTAGCAGGTGCCGCAACCGTCCTGGACCTGGCAGGTATCCACCGTGCACGGCTTGGTGTCGTCGCAGTCCATGTCGACCTTGCACTTCTCCGGCGCGGCCTTGTGGGCGCACTGGCTGTTGCTGTCGCACAGATCGAGCGTGGTGCAGTCCTTGTCGTCGCAGTCGGCCGGCGTGTTGCAGCAGTTCGTGTCGCCGTTCGAAATGAACACGCACTTGTTGGTGTTCGGATCGCAAGAGTCGATGGTGCAAGGGTTGCCGTCGTTGCAGTTGGCGTTGGTGTCGCAGCAACCGGGCTTCAAGGAGTCCGGCCCGAAGATGCACGAATGGTTGATGCACACGTCGATCGTGCAGAACAGGCCGTCGTTGCACTCCGAAGCGTCGTCGCAGCAGGTCGGATCGGCCTTGGCGTGCACGCAGGTGTGCTGCGAGATGTTGCAGTTGTCGTAGGTGCACGCCTTGTTGTCGTTGCAGTCCGGGCTGTCGTTGCAGCAATTGGGCAGCCACGTGTGCGAGCAGATCTTCGCGCCGGTGTCGCAGTAGTCGGAGGTGCAGATGTTGTTGTCATCGCAGTCCGGCTGCGAGGTGCAGCAGTCGGTGAACTGCGTGTGGACGCACTGGAAATTGATGCATTCGTCCGACGTGCACGGCTGCCCGTCGTCGCATCCGTACGTCGGCATGTTGCAGCAATTGGGCTTGGAGACGTCGAACACGTGGCTGCACTGGACGTAGCCGGTCTTCTGCACGTTGCAGGCGTCGATCGTGCAGACATTGCTGTCATTGCAGGCGGTATTGGTCGTGGCGTTGCAGCAGTCCGGCTTCAAGGAGTCCGGGCTGTGCCGGCAGGCGCTGTTGACGCAGTCGTCCGACGTGCAGTTGTCGCCGTCGTTGCAGTCCGTGGGGGAGCAACACACGCCCGGCGGCAGCACGTGCTTGCACTTGCCGGCCGTCACGTCGCACGAGTCGACGGTGCAGGACAGGCCGTCATCGCAAGGGTCGGACGACTTGGTGCAGCAGTTCGGGTCGGCCTTGGTGTTCTTGCACACACCGTTGAACCCGCTGAGATCGCACGTGTCCGTCGTGCACGTGTCACCGTCGTCGCAGTCGGCGCCGGTCTGGCAAAAGGAGCACTTCGAGTTCGTGGTGTTCGGGTTGACGCACTTGGCGCCGACCGGGCAGTCGTCCTTGCTGATGCAGCACGCGACCATCACGGTGTACAAGCACTTGCCAGCACTGCAGTAATCGCCGTCGGAGCAGGCGTTGTTGTCGACGCAGTCGGCGCTGGTCGTGCACGGCGAGATGGCCAGCACCTGCACGCCGGCGCGCGCGGTGGTGTCCGTGAGCTCGACGTTGGCGTCGGTGGCGAGCACGCAGGACAGCGTGTGCAAACCCTTGGTAATGCCGAGGAACTTGTAAGGAGACACGGTGGCGGCGCCGACGAACGTGCCGTCCTTGTAGCAGCGCACCTTGCCCATCGTGAAGTTGGAGACCTGGAACGCGAAGTCGACGCTGATCGAGCCACCCAGCGGCACGCTCGGCGAGGTGAGCGCGGTCGGCGAGAGCAGCTTCAACGTCGGCGACGACACGGCGAACGTCTCGACGCCAAAGCTCGCGTCGACACCCGAGGCGAAGTCGGCGAGGGCCGCGCTCGCTGGCGCAGCAGGCGTCGGCTCGGCGCAAGAGGCCAGCACGAGCGGCAACAGCAGCAGCTGCAGCAGTGCCAGCGACGGCGTCGCGAGCTGTCGCCCAGCCAGTCGGGCAAGGACGGAACGCAAACCCACGCGCAACGGGTGAGCAAGGCGCTGATTCCGCATCACAATCCTCTCAACGACAGGCCTTTCCGGCGTGGCGGTTGGCGGCTGCGGCTGGTTCCACAGTCCTGCACCGATTCGCGCTTCCGAGCCAGGCTTCGGTTCGCAGGGACGGCTTGCGCAAGTACCGGGAAGCTCTCGCTCCGGTTCGCGCGCAAAGGTCCCAGACTGCTTCGGCCGTTCGGTGTCCAGCGCAGCTCCACGTTTCGGGAATCCACTATCGCATCGGCACTGTTGCAGGGGATCGCAACGGTTGTCTCGGCCAGCTCGGGTTCTGACACCCCACTCAGGAGCATCAGGCAGGTGGATCAGACCCAACCCGAACTGGCAGCCTACCTCAAGCGTCGGGGGCAACGCCGAAGGAAAGTCCGCCACCTACCACGATAGCAAAGGAGAATGGTCTAGGCAAGCAGATCATCCCGCCGCGGGTCGGCGGCGAACAGCGGCTATCTCGGCGATATGAGTGGGATTAGTCGAAAAGAAGACCGGATGGGCCTCTGGGCGCGGTCGTGGGCAGTGCCAAGGCCTTCGCGAACGCCAGAACCGCGGCGTGCGGCGTCGCGGCGTTCGCGCAAGTGGCGAGCGCGGCGAGGGAAGCCAGACCGGCATCGCCGCGCCCGCACAGGGTCAGCCCGGCCCCCTGCCCGGCATCGATCGCGACGTTGAGCGCAAGGCCGTGCGACACGACCCCGGCGCTGTGGGCCAGCCCGATGCTCGCGAGCTTGCCGGCGTCGCTCCAAAGGCCGACGTCCACGGCGTCGTCGACCCGCGCCGCAACGCCCCAGACGGCGGCGACGGCGGCGGCGGCCTGCAGCAACTCGCGCACCAGATCACGCAACTGCTCTCGTTGACAAGGCAAAGCCAGGAAGAGCACGGCCTGGCCGGGCAGGTGCAGGGTGCCCAGGCCGCCGCGATCCACCGCGAGGCACGCAACGCCGCGGGCCGTGCAGGCGGCGAGGGTGGGCGCCAGGGCGGCGCGCCCCTGCTCGGTGGCGGCGCGGCGGCCGAGCGTGAAGACCGGCGCTGCCGGCTCGAAGGCGAGGATGCGGCCACGGGCGCCGGCGCGGACGGCAGCGGCGGCCTCGGCGTTGCGCAACACCGCTTCGGCGAAAGGAATGCGACCAAGCCACTGCCAGTCGGCATCCGCGCAGCGGCCGCCCGGTGACGACCCCATGTCAGTGCCCGCGCGCCAGCAGCACCAGCCACGCCTGCATCAGCGGCGCGGCGAACAGCACGCCGTCCAGGCGATCGAGCAGGCCGCCGTGACCTGGCAGCAACTGCCCGCTGTCCTTGGTGTCTGTCGCGCGCTTGAACAGGGACTCCACGAGATCGCCGATCTGGCCGACGGCGCCCAGCGCGGCGCCGAGCAGCATCGCCTCCGCGAGCCCGAGCGTCGGCAGCAGCAGCCAGCGCGCCAGCACGCCGCCGAGGATGGAGGCGCTGAGGCCGCCGATCGCGCCCTCGATGGTTTTCTTGGGAGAAATCAATGGGTACAGCTTGTGGCGCCCGAAGCTGCGGCCGGCGAAGAAGGCGCCCGTGTCGCCCATGAAGACGATGCCCATGCAGGCCAGCAGCGCGCCGCGGCCGATGTCGTAAGGGCCGATGCTGGCTCGCGTCACTGCCGGAACGCCGCTGGTGTGGAAGATGCCGATCAGCATGGCGCACAGGACGCCGACGTAGCCGATGGCCAGCATCGACAGGGCGGCGCGCCGCGCGGCGAGGGCGACGTCGCCGGGCGCGACCAGGGCGATCGACAGCACGACGATCGGCGTCAAACCAAGCAGAACCCAAAGGGAATCCATGCCGAGCAGCGGCGTCGCGGCAAGGCCCATCGCCATGGCGGCGGCCAGCAGGCGGTCGCGCAGGCGGATCTCCGCGGACATACGCAGCAATTCGTCGACGCACAGGCCCGTGGCGGCGATCAGCAAGGCGAACGTCGCCACCTTGGGACCGTACAGCAGCAACCACACGAGGATGGGCGCGAGCACCAGGCCCGTCGCGACGCGCGTGAACATCGAGAACCCCCTCTACAAACTAGCCTTTTGCCCCCGCACCGAGGCCGCCGAAGCGCCGCTCGCGCCGAGCATACTCGATCAGGGCCGCGGCGAACGCATCCTCGCGGAAGTCGGGCCACTCCACCGGGGTGAAGTAGAACTCGGAGTAGGCGCTCTGCCAGCACAGGAAATTCGACAGGCGCTGTTCGCCCGACGTGCGGATGATGAGGTCCGGCGGGCTCGCCAGCGGCGCGGTCCACAGCTGCTGCTCGAAGCGCGCCTCGTCGATGTCGTCCGGCCGCAGCTCGCCCTTGGCGACCTGCCGCGCCAGCATGCGCGCGGCGTGCACGATTTCCTCGCGGCCACCGTAACTTAGACACAGCGCCAGCGTCATCGACCGGTGCGCGCGCGTCGCCGCCATCGTCGTCTCGAGCCCCATGCGCACCGGCAGCGGCATCTTGGCGAGGTTGCCGATCGCCTGCAGGCGGATGTCCGTACGGCGCATCTCGGGCAGCTCGGAGGTGAGGAACTCGACCAGCAGGCTGAGCAGCGCCTCGACCTCGGTCTTGGGGCGCGACCAGTTCTGCTCGGAAAACGCATACAGCGTCAGGGTTTCCAGCCCGAGTTGCCGCGCCATGCGCGTGATGCTGCGCACCGACTCCGCGCCGACGCGGTGGCCCTGCTCGCGCGGCTGGCTGCGCGCCTGCGCCCAGCGGCCGTTGCCGTCCATGATGATGGCGACGTGGCGCGGCAGGCGGCCCTCGAGGGCGAGCATGCGCAGGCGCGCATCCAAATCCGGAGCAGCTGCGGTGGGTTCAGGCCTTGCCATGCACGCCTCCCGTGGCCTGGGCGCCGCCTGGCCACGCCTTGCCGCGCAACAGCACCCAAGCCGACCAGCCCAGCAGCGGCAGGCTGATCAGCTGCGAAGTCGACAACAAACCGCCGAGCCATGCGCCGCGATCGTCGGCGCGCAGGAATTCGACCAGGAATCGGAATATTGCGTAATTCAACATGAAAATGAAGAAGATCTGGCCATCGAAACGCGGACCGCGCCGGTAGCGCCACAGGCAGTAGGCGAAGATCGCGAGGCAGGCGATGGCCTCGTAGAGCTGCGTCGGGTGCACGGGCAGGGAGTGCGCGGCGAGTTGGCTGATGCGGTGCGCGGCGACGTCCTTGTCCCAGGCGGGCGAATGGCGGGGAAAGCTCAGGCCCCATGGGCTGTTGGTCACGTTGCCGAAGCAGCAGCCCGCCAGCAGGCAGCCGGTGCGGCCAAAGACGAGGCCCAGGGCGATGGCCCAACCGGCGATGTCGGCCATCTGCCAGATCGCCATGCCGCGGCGGCGCAGGAACCACAGGCCGACGGGGACGGCGAGCAGGAAGCCGCCGTAGTAGGCGTAGCCGCCGTACCAGATCTTGAAGACGCGCAGGCAGTCCTGGCTCTGGCGGCAAAGACCGCTCGTGGTTTCGCAGACATCGCCCAGGCCGGCGCCGAGGCATTGCGCGTCGCTGGCGCAGCGGATGCCGGGCCCGAGCGCCAAGGCCGGGACTTTGCTGGGATCCGTGCAGAGGTGGACGTAGTCCCAGAACTGGCCGTCGGCGATCACATGCAGCGCGCGCGAGCCGGCCAGGCCGCAGAACAGCATGAGCAGGCCGAGATCGAGGATGGTGTTGCCATCGAGGCCGCGTTTCTCGCCTTCGCGGTGCGCCAGCAGGATGGCCAGCGTGAAGCCGACCATGAGCAGCGTGAAGTACGCTGGCAGGCTGACGGGACCGATGTCGAAGGAGGGATGCACGTCATGCCTGCTTGGCGGCGGCCGGCGCCTTCTTGGCCGGCGAACGCGTCAGCAGCATCTCCAGCATGATGGCCACCACGCCGCAGGTGATGCCGGCATCGGCGATGTTCCACACGGGCCAGCCGTGCACCGTGTCACCGATGGTCACGAAATTGTAGATGAAATCGACGACGGCGCGGTAGCGGACGCGGTCGACCAGGTTGCCCATCGCGCCGCCCATGACGGCGGCGAGCGCCCAGGTCGAAATGCGCGTGGCCATGCGACCTTGCCACAGCGTCCAGGCCATCGCCAGGCTGGCGAGCAGCGAGATGGTCACGAACAGCAGCTGGCGCACCAGCGGCGGCGCGGTGCTGAGAAAGCCCCAGGCGGCGCCGAAGTTCTCGGCGTAGACGAGGTGGAAGTTGCCGGTGACGGCGATGCTGTGCTCGCGCAGGGCGATGAGGCTGCCAGCCGGTACCGGGACGGCGGTGTCGGTGATGCGCGAGACAGCGCGCCAGGTGGCCTTGTCGAGCACCGGCTGCACGTCCGACTGATCGATGCGCCATGCGCGCGCGGCGACTGCGCCCAAAGTCTGCCCGAGATCCGCGGGTTGCAGGCGCAGGCGGCGCGGCGGCGCCAGACCGGTGCCGGACAGCGCGATCACGTCCAGATCGAGATCCTCGGCCTTGAGCGGCGCCTGGGCGCGCAGGCCGCGGGCCGGCTCGTAGCGCACGATGTCACCCATGGAGGAGGCGTCGCGCACGGCGGCTTCGGACAGGCCGCGCTCGGCCAGCGCCGCGGCGATGGAGGTGGCCGCGCCGGGATCCCCAGGCTGCAGCACCATCGGATGCACGCCGCTGGCCAGCGAGGTGACGGCCCACTGCTTGGTCCAGAAGTCGAGCAGCAGCACGGCGGCGGCCAGGCCGAACAAGGCCCAGCGCGGGATGGGGCTGCGGGAGATGGAACCTGCGGGCATGACACTCCTGGGCAAGGGACCGTGGCCCGCAGCCTGGTTCGAAACCCGCACCTCAAGGTGCGGGCAACGGTTGCGAAGCCCCTTCGGGGCTGAACAAAGGTGTCAGCCTGCCTTGGCAGGCTTTGCAGTCGTTGCCCGGTGCTTGAGCACCGGGTCCGTGCGACTGTAGTCGCGGCGCACTCGGGGCGTCAAACAGGCGGCGAGAGCCGCGCATTCCCAGCCTTGTCCGTCTGCGGCGTTGCCAGCCGGCAGGCTTGCCCCTACGCTCCGCGCTGCCGCGCGTCCTGCGGCACGGACCGGAGCGCCCCTTGCACGCCCACATCGACACCGGCAGCGCCTGCCGCCACCCGATGCCCGCCAGCGCGTGCCCCCTGTGCGGCAGCGACGCGCCAGCACCCGGCAGCGAGGAGCAGGCGGGCCGCAGCGACCCGATCGCTTCGGCCGACGCGGTGTTGGCGGCGGTGAAGGCGGTGCGCGAGCGCGGCGCGACCCGGCTGACGCTGCGCGGCGGCGATCTGGCGACGCGGCCTGAAGCCTTGGATCTGCTGGCAGAAAGCCGCAAGCTCGGCTTCGAGGCCGTGGAAGTGTGGAGCGCCGGCCCGGCCCTGGCGCGCCCGGGCACGGCCGCCCAGCTCGTCGCTGCCGGCGCGAGTCACCTCGCCGTGCCCCTCTACGGCGACACGGCGCCCGCGCACGACTACGTCTCCGGCGTCCCCGGCACGTTCCGCTATGTCCTCGAAGGTCTGCGCAAATCGGCCGCCGCTGGCGCCCGCACGACGCTGCTCCTGCCCCTGCTGCGGCCGACGGTACGCAACCTGCCCTTGCTGGTGCGCCACGCCCAGGCGCTCGAAGCCGCGGGTCTGCGCCTGCTGGCGCCGCCCGGGCCCGACCGGCTGGCGCATCCGCTGCTGGCGCCGCTGCTGCTGGCCGCGCCGTATGTGCGGGCGACGCTGCAGCTCGCCAACTCGGCGCGCCGGCGCGTCGCGGTGCAGGGCATGCCGCCTTGCCTGCTGGCGGAGTTCGGTCCGCTGGCGCTGCGCGAGCCGCCGCTGACCTGGTCGGCGCTGACCGGCGCTGCCGTGACCGTGCCGCCGGGTGCCTTTGGAAAGCCTTGCCAGACCTGCACCTGGAAGTCGCGCTGTCCGGGCGTGCAGTCCGGCCTTGCCACGCGCCTGTCTTGGTCCCATCTTGAACCGCGCACCGATCCGCTGCCGTGATCGCACAAGAAGCACCGCATGACGCCTGACGAACCGCTGGATCTCGATCTCGACAAGCTCGTGCGCGACGGCGTGCTCACGCGCGATGACGCCCGCGCCTTGCAGCACAGCCAGCAGAGCGACACGGACGGCGCCATGCGCCTCGAAGCGCTGCCGTCCGGCGAGAACAAGGACGCGGTCAAGGAAGACGCGACCAAGCACAAGCGCCACTGGGTGCGCACGACGCGGCTGTGCAACCAGCGCTGCACGTTCTGCCTCGACTCGATGAACCAGGACGGCACGATGATCGACTTCGAGTCGCTCAAGGCCTACATCCTGCTGGGCAAGCGCATGGGCCGCGAGCGCCTGATCCTCTCGGGCGGCGAAGCGAGCGTGCATCCGAAGTTCATCGAGCTCATCCGCTACGGCCGCCAGGTCGGCTACGAGTGGATCCAGACGATCACCAACGGGATGATGTTCTCCTACACCAAGTTCGCAAAAGCTTGCGCCGATGCGGGCTTGAACGAAGCGACCGTGTCGATGCACGGCCACACGGCGCAGATCCACGACAAGCTGACGGGCACACCCGGCGCTTTCGTGACCGGCATCAAGGGCATGCAGAACCTGATGGCCACCGGCAAGGTCGTGGTCAACATCGATGTGGTGCTGAACAAGCAGAACTACAAGGTCCTGCCCGAAGTCCTGGATTTCTATTACAACATGGGCATCCGGGAGTTCGACCTCCTGCACATCATCCCGTTCGGCCGCGGCTTCGATGAGCACCGCCACTCGCTGTTCTTCGACCTCAACGACGCCGTGCCGTACTTCCGCCGCGCGTTCCAGCTCGCCAACCGGCCGGGCGTGTACCTGTGGACGAATCGATTGCCGGTCATGTACTTGGAAGGCTTCGAGCGCCTGATCCAGGACCCGCACAAGCTGCTGAGCGAGTTCGACGGCGGCCGCCACAACTTCGAAGGCTGGCTGCGCAAGGGCATGAAGCCGGACTGCCACGGCGAACGCTGCGATTACTGCTTCTTGGACGGCCCGTGCCGCCAGACCATGTTCCCGTTCCGCGAGCAGCTGGAGGCGGGCACGCTGGCCGAAGTGCGCATCGACGCTCAGCATGTCTGGCAGGGCACCGAGGCGCGCGCCAAGTTCGAGGCGCAGAAGCCCGAGCGCGTCTGGCTCGCGGCGCGCACCGCGCAGGATGCCCTGGGCGCCATGGATCACCTGCCTTTTGCCGGCTCCAAGCTGGCCATCGAGCTGGACCCCGGCGCGGATCCGGCGCCGCTGGCGGTACGCGCGATCGAGCGCTACGTCGTCCACACCATCGACGATGCCCAGCGCTACCTGGCGACGGTGCCGGCAGCGGCGACCATCGAAGTGCGGCTGACGCAGGAGCTGGCGACCTGGCTCCTGGCGCAGCCGGACCTGCCGGCCGAGCGCTTGGTGGCCACGCTGCAAGACCATGCCTACATGAGCGAATCGCAGGCGATCGATCCGTCGCCGGCCGTGCTGGCGCAGCTGGCGCACAAGGGCGTGCGCCTCAAGAACGTGCCGCGCTGCGTCGCGGGTGCGCCGGTCGAGCCGGGCGAGCACCTGACGCTGGACGCGAAGATGCTCGACGGCGCGGGTGCCTTGGACCTGGACCGCTATGTCGCGTCCTTCATCGGGCACGAGTATGCCGCCAAGAGCCTGCGCTGCGGGCGCTGCGCGGAGTTCGAGCACTGCCGCGGCGCGCACATCAACTACCTGCGCAGCCACGGTTTTGCCATCCTGACGCCGCTGGACGAGGACGGCAGGCCGCTGGCGGACGCGGCCAGCTTCGAGCACCTGACCGAGCAGCTCAAAGCCCAGGCAGCGCTGCGATCCAAGCGCGATCAGCAACGGTTGCACGGACTTCACAAGCCCGTCGCCACGCAGGAGCCGTAGGCGCATGGCCAACCTCGGCTACATCCAGATGGTGCGGCACTGCAACCAGAACTGCGGGTTCTGCAGCAATCCGGAGACGCCGTTCTTCCACAACATCGAGCAGATTCGCCAGATCATCGATGACTTCGTGGCGCGCGACTACTTCGGCGTCATCCTCACCGGCGGCGAGCCGACGCTCTCGCCGATCCTGCCGGACGCGATCCGCTACGCGCGCGAGCATGGCCTGCATGTCCGCATGATCACGAACGGTCAGAAGCTCGCCGATGGCGCGTATTGCCAGGAGCTGGCCGACGCCGGCTTGCAGCACGCCCACGTGTCGATCCACAGCTGGAAGCACAAGCTGGAGGATTTCCTCACGGGAACGCCGGGTTCGCTGGCCTGGGCCGAAGAGGCGCTCGGCCACCTCGGCCAGACCAGCATCTCGGTCGACATCAACACGGTCATCAACCGCTACAACTGCGACCACCTCGACGAGAACATCGCCTGGTTCATCAAGAACTTCCCGTTCATCCGCCACTTCGTGTGGAACAACCTCGACCCGTCCATCGGCCGCGCGACGGCGCACCAGTACTTCACGGCGCGGCTCGCGGACCTGGAAGTGAGCCTGTCGCGCGCGATGCGCATGCTGCACGAGAGCGGCCGGACCTTTCGCGTCGAGCGCGTGCCGCTCTGCTACATGACCGAATTCGCGCATTGTTCGACCGAGACGCGCAAGATCGTCAAGAGCGAGGAGCGCATCGTCCACTTCCTCGACAACAAAGGCACCGTGCGCCAGACGGAGTGGGGCCACCTGTACGCCGACGTGTGCGGCCAGTGCAGCCTGCGCTCGATCTGCGGCGGCCTGTTCGATCGTGGGCAAGCGTATGACCCAAATGAGCTTTCACCGGTGTTCGTCGATCCGCGCCCGATCATCGGCCGCATCGTCAACGACCTGCAGAGCGATCCGGCGTGGCGCGTGGCGAAGTTCAAGAACCTCGCCGCGGTGCCCTCGGCGCACCAGGGGCGTTCGGTGACGGGCGGCGAGCTGGCGCGGCCCGGCAAGGTGCAGCCGCCGACCGGCGAGCGGCTGGCCGAGATGCTGAGCGACCCCAAGCGCCGCCAGGACCCGACGGCGCGTGACTGGAATCCCGAGGATCTGCCCGAAGATGGCGACGAGGATGCGCAAGAGGCATGAAGGCACGGGGTTCTGGCGAAAGATGCCAAGACCTTGGATCCTGGGCAGATGCAGAGGAGCGACTTGATAGGCGCGCGGGGACAAGCTAGAGTCCGCGCCACCCTGGCTGTGCCAACCTTGACCCGAGGATGAAATCCGCATGGAACCGACCGCCATCGATCACCTGGATGCCGCAAAGTCGAGCATCACCCTGTCCCTGGACGCCGGCCTCTACCCGGCAGACGTGGTCTACGGCGCCGCGTACGTGTTCATCGACCGCGCCTATGTGCTGCTCGATCGCGCCGGCACGGCGACCAAGCCCTCCGGGCGCCTGCTCGTGCACCTGCGCGGCAAGGAAGCCTTGGACGAGGCGGGGTTGGAAGCGCTGGCCGGTGAGTTCGGCAACGAGCTGCTGAGCCAGGCGCTGCGCCGCAAGGTCGTCAAGCAGAACCACAAGTTGATCGAGGACATCACGGCGCAGGCCATTGCCGGCGCGGCCGGCGGCATCCTGCCGACCGACTTCCTGCAGGGCGAAGACGACGGCATGGACTTCCTGGACGATCCGCTCGGCATCGCGGTGCCGTGGGAGGACAAGTTCCAGAAGGCCGACAAGACCGACGAGCCGTCCGAGAACTAGCCGCACGCTTTTCGCGGGGCCAGAGACCGGGCACAGGCTCGGTTCGTAGCTGCCCGCCGCCGGAGTTCCCATGACCGACACGATCATCCGCCTGCACCGCGGCCTGTACATGCAGCAAGCGGTCAAGCAGGCGGCCACGGATTTCGCTGACTTCGCTACGTTCCAGATTGGACGCGATGGCGATCACTACACCGTGACCATCACCGACATCGACCCAGACACCGACGGCGACGTCGCGGCTGAGTTCTGCAACTTCGCGCTGATCCACACGGCAGCGCGCAAACGGAAGAAGACCGCATGAACCTCGCCTCCTGCATCCAGCCGAGCAAGATCAAGCCGGAATTCTGCGTGCCCTTCAACTTCCGCGTCCTGGGCGGGCAGGTGCTGGTCATCAGCGACCTGGGCGATTGGCTGTTCTTGAGCCCCGACGAGTTCACGGCGTTCATCGAGGGCCGGCCGGCGGCGGACGAGCCGCTGTACGAGCGCTTGAAGGACAAGAACCTGATCGCGGCCGAGATCGACAAGAAGGCCGTCGCCGATCGCTGGCAGCGCGAGAACAAGCCGCTGTTCCACGGTCCGTCGCTGCACACGCTGGCGCTGACCAGCCGCAGCAACCAGGCTTGCCGCTACAGCGGGGCGGCGAGCGTGGGCATGGAAGCCACGGACACGGACATGACCGTGGCCATCGCGGAGCGCGCCATCGACCTGGCGTTCCAGACGACCAGCCCGACGGTGAGCATCGCGCTGCGCGGCGCCGAGCCGCTGGCGAACTGGGAAGTGCTGCAGCACGCGGTGGAGTACGCACGCCAGAAGAACGCCTTGGCGGGCAAGGGCTTGTCACTGTCGGTGCAGAGCAACCTGGCCCTGCTGGACGACGAGAAGCTGAGCTACCTGGTGGATCGCCGGGTGCAGATCAGCACGCGCCTGGACGGCCCGGCCGACCTGCACGACGCGCTGAACGCTTGGACGGACGGCAGCGCGCATGCCAAAACGACCGAGTGGATCGCGAAGATCAACAAGGCCTACGCGGACTTGAACCTGGATGCCGACCTGTACCGCGTGCCGGTGACGGTGACGCTGGCGCGGCCGTCGCTGGGGCGGGTGCCGGAGATCGTCGCGCAGCTGGTGGCGGTGGGCGCGCGCTCGGTGCGGCTGCAGCGGCTCGACACGTTCGGCCTGCCGCAGGACGTGGCGGCGGAACTGGGCATTTCGATGGACGAGTTCCTCGCCGCCTTCTCGGAGGCGGTGGAGCTGCTCATCGAGGCGAACCGCAAAGGCACGCGCATCGCGGAGCGGCACGCGGGCACGATGCTGGCCAAGCTGCTGGGCGAGTCGGATCCGAGCGACCTCGGGCTGCGCACGCCGGGCACGTCGTGCATCGGCCAGCTGGCCTACGGCGCGGACGGCCGGGTGTTCTCCAGCGAGGAAGGCCGCTTGTGCGACGTCGCGGGCGACCCGATGTTCGAGATCGGCACCGTCACCAGCAGCTACCAGAGCCTGGTCAGCGGCGGCGGCACGCGCGCCTTCGTGATGGCCGGCTTGCAAGACAGCCAGCCGGATTGCGTGAACTGCGCGTACAAGCCCCTGTGCGGCCAGCAGGTCGAGGGCAACTACAAGACGCAGGGCTCGCTGCACGGGCGGATGCGCGATTCGAGCTGGTGCAAGCAGCACAAGACGCTGTTTGACGGGTTCACGCAGAAGCTGCGCGATGCCAGCGAGGCGGACCGCGCGCTGCTGCGCCGCTGGGCCGAGCACCAGACGCTGGAGCACTTCATGCTGCAGCGCGAAGCACTCTAGCCGGGACCAGTTCCGGAGCCGGAGCCCGAGCCCGAGCCGGAGCCCGAGCCGGAACCCGAGCCCGATCCCGATCCACGCGTTTACTGGCGAGATCCAGCCGCTCTTGCTACGCTCCCGCGCACCTGGCGTCCTGGCGACGGCGGATGGTGCGGAGGTGGTCGATGACATGCTGCGATGCCGCAACCGGTGCCGGCGCCCGGATGCGTTCCGGTTGGCTGGCGGCCAGTTGCCTCTTGTCCTTGCTCTGGGCCGTCCCATCGCTGGCGCAGCCCGCCGCGCAAGAACCCCAAGCGCTGCCTGCCGTGGCGGCACCCGCGCCGCCCGCGGCCGTCGCCCCGGTCGACCCCGCTGGCGAGCCGACGCCGGCGGAGGCCATGACGCGCAAGCAGGCCAACCGCCACGCCATCGGCCTGACCGGCGGCTTCACGACGGGCTCGGGCTTCGCCTACCGCCGCTACTTCGACAACACCGTCCTGCAGCTCAGCGGCGTCGCCTTCGTCTCCGATCGCGGCGATCAGTCGATGGTCCTCGCCGGCTTGTCCGTCGCGCAATACGTCGTGATCTGGCACCGCGGCGCCACGCGCGGCATCATCCCCAACAGCACGGCCTTGCGCGTGGTCGGCGGCGCATCGTTCTACCAGAACCGCTCCTCCACGCAGGTCACCAACTTCATCACCGACCCGGCCTGCATCGGGCGCTCCAGCAACTGCGGGACCATCGAGCAGACCAGCGTCAAGAAGGACCGCACCTCGCTGGTCGGCGTCGGCGCCGGCATCGGCTTCGAGTTCGGCGCGCTGATGCGCCCGGGCTTCTCGCTCTCCCTCGACCTGCTGCTGACGGCTGCGTTTGACGAGCAAGGCCTGTCGTTCCTGTTGCCGCTGCCGCAGATGGCGCTGATGTACAACTGGTAGCCGAGCCGCAGTGCAGGAGAACGCCATGATTCACCGCATTTTTCTCGCCGTCCTGCTCACGCTCGGATGCGCCGTCGCCGCGCCCGCTTTTGCCCAGACCAGCCCCCCCAGCAGCAGCGGCAGCAGCATGGCGCGCGGCTACGAGACCGACCTGCAGCGCAACCACTACGCCATCGGCATCACCGGCGGCGTCGGCGGCAGCAGCGGGCTGGGCTACCGGCAGTACTTCGGCAACACCGGCATCCAGATCAACGTGCTGCCGCTGATCTACAACCGCGGCGACTACCTCGGCATTTGGGTCGGCGGCCAGGTCATCAACTACATGGTGGCCTGGACGCGCGGGCACACGGCGCTGCGCCTCGTCGGCGCCGGCAGCGTCAAGATCAGCCGCGACCAGAGCGCCAACATCACGGTCCCCGATGCCAACTGCGCGAGCGTCCAGTGCAAGGCGATCACGACGCACAAGGCGCCCGTCGACTATTTCACATCCGCCGGAGCGGGCTTTGGCTTCGAGTTCGGCGCGGTGACGCGGCCCGGCTTCTCGGCCTCGATCGACCTGATGATGACGGTCATGTGGGACAACGACGGCTTCTACTCCGCGTATCCCTTGCCTTATGGCTCGCTCATGTACAACTGGTAGCCGTCCGGCAGGATGGCTTGCAGCAGCGCGCGACCCTCCGGCAAACAGCCCGTCCACAAAGCGAAACTTCGCGCGGCCTGCGCCGCCAGCATGGCCTGGCCGCTGTGCGGCTGGCAACGCACGCCCTCGCGCCGCGCCACGGCCTGCCACGGCGTGTCCTCGGGCGCGTAGGCGAGATCCCAAAGCAAAACGCCGCTTTCCCGCCAAGCCTTCCAGGGCAGCCAGGCCCACGCCGCGCTCACGTCCGGCTGCATGCCCGCCAGCCCGTGCCCGAGGCGCGTGGCGTGCAGGACCAGATCGGCGTCTCGCAGGGCAGCCGCCTCGCCCCAAGGTGCCGTCGACACGCGCGAATCGCCCAGGCTGCCGGCCAACTGCAGCGCCGACGCCGGGTCGCGGCTGCACAGCACGAGGCGCTGCAAGCCGGCCGCCAGCAGGTCGCCGGCGATGGCCTGACCGGCACCGCCGCAGCCGAGCAGCACGGCGCCCTTGCCGGCCAACGCCACGCCCGCCCAGCGCAGCGCATCGCGCAGTCCAGGCCCGTCGGTGGAGGCGCCGCACAGCATTTCGTCGCGGAGAAACAGCGTGTTGACTGGCAAGGGCGGCGTTCCTGGGGACGGCGCGCCCTCGCCACGGACGAACGCTTCGCACGCCGCCGCGGCCCACGCCTTGTACGGCGTGGTGACGTTCAAGCCGTCCAGATGCCCGCTGCGCAGCAGATCCAGGGTTGCCTTGGCTTGCGCGACATCGGCACAGTCGAACAGGGTGGAATCGCCAGCCATGGCGCAGGCTTTCAGGGCGGCGGCGTGCAGATCCGGGGATCGCGACCGGCCGATGCCGCGCCCGAGCAGGCCCAGGCGCAGCGGCCGGCTCACGGCGCCCTTCCTTCGCTGCGCCATGCGTCCAAGGCGCGGCGCGCCCCTTCGATATCGCAACGGATTTGCGCCGTCAGCTCGGCGATGCCGGCAAAGCGCTGCACGCCGCGCAGCCGGTCGACGACGTGCAGGTCGAGGGCGTGTCCATAGATATCGCCTTGCCAATCGAGGATGTGCACTTCGACTTGCGGCCGAGCGCCTGCGAACGTCGGGCGGGCGCCGATGTGGGCGACGGCGTCGAGCGCTTGGCTGCCGAGCTGGGCGACCGCGGCGTAGACGCCATCGGCCGGCAGGATCTGACCGGGAGACGCGAGGTTGGCGGTGGGAAAGCCGATGGTGCGGCCGATGCCGTCGCCGCGCACGACCGCGCCGCGCAGGCAGAACGGGCGGCCGAGGAGGAGCGCGGCCTCGGCGGCGTCGCCCGCGGCCACGGCGGCGCGGATGCGCGACGACGACACGAAGCCATCGCCGTGGCGCACGCCGGCGAAGATCTCGACCTCGCCGCCGAACTCCGCGGCGATGCGGCGCAGGAGCCCGGCGTCGCCTTGGCCGCCGTGGCCGAAGCGCGCGTCCGGTCCAACGACGATGCAGCGGCCGCCGAGGGCGCGCGCCAGGACGTCGCGGGCAAACCACTCCGCCGGGCGCGCGGCAAAAGCAGCGTCAAAATGCAGGACAACCGTGCGATCCACGCCCATGGCCTGCAAGGCGGCCAGGCGCCCCGCCAGGGAATCGACCGCCAGCGGCGCCGCCGCCGGACGCAGCAGGTGCAGCGGGTGCGGATCGAAGGTCACCACCGTGCAGGGCCCGCCCAGCCGCTGGGCCGCCTGGGTCAGCAAGGACAGCAGCGCGGCGTGGCCGATGTGGACGCCGTCGAAGTTGCCGAAGGTCACGGCAGCGGCACGGGTTTCGGGCACTTCGGGCAGATGGTGCAGGACTTCCACGCGCGGGCTCTCCTGGATGCGCCGCGGCAACGGCCGCGGCAGATCGCGAATGGCAACGCGATCCCGGGCGCTTGTCAAACGCCTTGGCGCAAGGCGCGATCCGCCGCAAGACGGGCCTTGCGCACGGCCGCAGGTGTGCTATCGTCCTGGCGGTTTGAGAGGAGACGGCACCCGATGCCCTCCTCGACGGTCGGTGAACGATCCCTGCCAGCCCCTAACGTTTTGGGCACTTGCGTCCGGCAGCGGCGAGAACTTCGACCCTTTGAACATCCCCCGAAAGGTTCCGGTACCTCGATCGGCTGCTGCGCAAGGCGGCGCTGGTCCACGGCCGGACACTCACACCCCGAGAAGATTGTGCACATGCAAGGAGATCGCGTGATCCCGGCCCTCATTGACCTCCACGTTCGGCCCTTGCTGAACGAAGAAGGCTGCCAGGACATCGAGTTGCTCGCCATCCAGGCGCGCGACCACGGCCTCGACGGGGTCGTCGTCGTCGGCCGCGATGTCGCCGTTGAACTGGGCGACACCGTAGCCGTGACCGAGGCGACCGGCGTGCGCCTGTTCAGCGGCGTCGAAGTCGAGTCCGACCTGGGGCCTCTGCTCTGTTTTCCGCGGCAGATCGACGCCTGGTTCCGCGAAGGCAACTGGCGCAGCGTCGCGCACGAGCTCGCAGAGGGCCAGCCGGTCTACCGCGCCAGTGCGCTCGCCCAAGCATTTGCCGAGCGGGGCGGTGCCGTGATCGGCGCAGCGCGCGCGCCGGACGACTCGGACGCAGGACGCAGCGGTGCGGAAGAGGCGGCGCAGGCTGGCTTGTCCGCCATGGTGGTCACGGGAACGCCGGCGCAGGCCATGCTCGATGATCGCGCGGTGACGGCGGCGCACGCAGCGCGGCTGGCGTGCGTGGGCGGTTCGGCGTCCAGCCCCGGCGAGGAGCGCTTCGGCGCCGTCGCCACGCTGTTTGCCTCCCCGCCGATGACGCAGGAGAACCTGTGCGAAGGCCTGCGGTCCGGCCGCGTGTGGCCGGTCGAGATCGGCGCGGCGGTGCAGCAGCGCGCGGTCGTGCAGGCGCCCGCGCGCAAGCCGGAGCGCCCGGTGCGTGGCGAAGCCCCGATCGTGCAAGTGGAAGGCGAAGAGGAACCGCGCGGCGAGGACGGTCAGGTCCGCCAGGCCAAAGGCGAGCGCACGCGCGAGCCCAAGCCGGCACGCCCGGAGAAGCCGCGCGCCAAGGTCGATCCGTTCGAGCGCCCGGGCGACAACCGCGGCAACCGCTTGAACCGCGAAGAGGTTCGCCGCCTCGTGACCACCGTGATCACGACCGACGACGTGCAGCCGAGCATCGATCCGGTGGCGGTGATGTACGGCCTGGAGAACCGGCGCGTGATGCGCAACTCCAACAAGAGCGACGCGGAGATCGACCGCATCAACGGCAACCGCTCGCGCGGCCCGGATCCGAACGTGATGGTGATTCCGCAGTTCGACGAGCTGCGGGCGGAACGGCAGCACGTCTCGCTGCTGTTCTGCCAGCCCGACGAGGACCGCAGCCTGGAAGACAGCATCGCGCTTCGCTTTGCCCTTGCGCACTACAAGCACGCGCCGGCGTCCCTTGCGGCGGTGCCTTCGGCGCGCGACAACCAGCGGCGCGGCCGGCCGGCGAACAAGCGGCGGCGCTAGCCTGCGCCCCTCAGGCTGCGCAGCGCATCGACAAAGCCCGGGAAAGAACTGCTGATCGACTCCATGCCTTCGACATCGATCGCGGCGCCGCCCACGGTGCCGGCGATGGCGGCGGTCATGGCCATGCGGTGATCGGGTCCGGCGTCGAAGCGGCCGCCGGCCAGGCGGCTGGCCTGGCCTTTCCCCACGATCTCCAAGCGATCTGAACTGTCGCGCACTTGGGCGCCGAGCAACCGCAGCAGCCGCGCCGTCGCCGCGAGGCGGTCGCTCTCCTTGACGCGCAGCTCGCCGATTCCCGAAAACACGCTGGTGCCACGCGCACATGCAGCCGCAAGGGCCAGGATCGGCAGCTCGTCGATGCACGCCGGCACTTCGGCGGCGTCGATGCGGGTGGCGCGCAGGATCGAGGACAGCGCGTGCAAGCGGCCGACCGGCTCGCCAAAGACGGTGCGCTGGACGCCGGTCAGCATCCGCGCGCCCATCCGCTCAAGAACACTGGCAAAACCGATGCGGCCGGGATTCAGGCACAGGCCGTCGACCGTCACATCGGCGCGCGGATGCAGCAGGGCAGCGATGGCGAAGAACGCGGCGCTCGACGGATCGCCGGGCACCTGCACGCGCCCCAGGCTGCGCAACGGGCTGGACTGGATGCGGATTTCGCCTTCGTGAACCGTCAGATCCGCGCCCATCGCGCCCAGCATGCGCTCGGTGTGATCGCGGCTCTGTGCCGGCTCGCGCACCGTGGTCGCGCCGGCAGCGTGCAGCCCGGCCAGCAGCAGCGCGGTCTTGACCTGGGCGCTCGCCACCGGCAGCACATGATCCTGACCTTGCAAGGCTTTTCCGCGAATGTGCACCGGCGCCGTGCCGGTCTCGCTCAGCGTGATCTCGGCGCCCATGCGCCGCAGCGGCTCCGCCACGCGCGCCATCGGGCGGCGCAGCAGCGAGGCATCGCCGATCAGCGTCGCCTCCAGCCCCGGCGCCGCCGCCAGCAGCCCCATCAGCAAACGCAGCGTAGTTCCGGAGTTGCCGCAGTCGATAGGCGCGCTGGGCGTCTGCCACTGCGCCAGCGGCCGGCCCTGCACGGTCGCGTCCTCGCCTTGCCACGCCACCGGAATCCCCAGTTGCTGCAAGGCATTGGCCGTCGCGCGCACGTCCTCGCCGGTGCCCAGCCCGCGCAGCTCGCTCGCGCCGGGCGCCAGCGCGGCAAACAGCAACGCCCGGTGCGAGATCGACTTGTCGCCGGGCAGGGTGAGCGCGCCGACCAGCCGCGGCGCAGGCGTAAAGCGGGTCATCTTCCTCAATTGATCCAAGTGAATGCGAGACTGCGGGTGGACGTAAGCCGGGTTCTGTTCCGCCGTCGCGTCGCCGCTCTGGCAGTGGTGACCATTCGTCTGGGAACGCCGTTGCCGACGCCCTCGAGCGGTCTACCCGCAGGCTCGAACGAGCCGCCCTCCAGCCGCCGAAGCGGCGTGTGCCTGCGATAATTGACCTTGCTTCAGGTGGGGTTTACCGAGAGCGACGTCTCCGCCGCAACCCGTGCGCTCTTGCCGCACGCTTTCACCCTTACGCCGCGGACCGTTGCCAGTCAGGGACGCGGTTTGCTTTCTGTGGCACTTTCCCTGGGGTTGCCCCCGCCGGCCGTTAGCCGGCACCCTGCCCTGTGAAGCCCGGACTTTCCTCCGGCGGCGCAGCTTGGGCTGCCCACCAGCGGCCACCTGTCTACCCGCAGCTCGCGGCGGCAGCATAGTCCGCGGATCGCCTGCTGTCAGTAGCTGCAGGCGTCGAACTCGGCGGCGCAGTACTGCAGGACGCAGGAACTGCACTGCGCGCCGTTCGGGCAGAAGCTCCCGCACTTGCCGTCGCGGCAGTTGATGAAGGCGTTGACGGCGGCTTTGGCGGCGTCGGTACCTGCCGCGGTGCAGGCCTTGGCGCAGGCGACGTTGCCGTTGCAGGCGCCCTGGCATTGCGCGATCTGCGCGCACGTCGTCAGCGTGCCGCCGCCGGTGGTGGTGGAGCCGCTGCCCAGGCACTTCTGGTACGCGGCCGAGCACTGGTTCTGCGCGCAAGTCGCGTCCGTGCTTCCGAAACCGCACTTGTCGTCGACGCAGGTCATCAGGCCGTAGAAGTCCGTCGCCGCCTGCTTGGAGGCGTCCGCGTTGCAACTGCTGGTGCAGATGGCGCTGGAACCGCAGCCGTTCAAGCAGTTGTTCAAGCCGGCGCAGTCGCCGCTGCCGGCGCCCAGGCAGGCCGCGGCCTCGTTGCCGCAGTAGGTGTAGACGCAGAACATCGTTTCGTTTTGCTTGCCGGCATCGGCGATCGCCTTGCACGTCGCCTGCATGCAACTGGTGAACGCCTTGAGCTCGGTCTGCGCCAGCAGGGTGCCCTGCGCGGTGCACCCGGCCTTGCAGGCGTCATCGCCGGGCTGGCAGCCCGCAATGCATGCACTGACTTGCGCGCAGCCGAGCGAGCCGGTGGCGCCGGAGACGCATTGCCCGCCCTGGCACACGTCGCTGCCGGTGCACGGCGGATTGCAGCCGCTGGCGGCGAGGCATTGGCCGAGCGAGCAGGTCTCGCCGGGCTTGCACGCCACAGGGGTGCCCCACGACAAGCATTTGTCGGCGCCGAGCTGGCAGGTGCGGATCGCCGGAACGCCCGCGAGGCATTCGACCAGGCCGATGGCCGGGCACGGGTCGGGGCAGGTGCACCCAGGCTGGCCGGCGCTGCAACCGCTGTCGGCCACGGCGCTATCCGGCTTGACGGTCGGCAGGTCGGCGCTGGCATCGAGGCCGGTGTCCGGCGCGCTCTTGGCGTCCACGGCGTCGGGCACGTCGCTGCTGGTCGTGTCCGGCCCCTTCTTCGCGTCGCCGAACGTGATGTCGCCGGGCGCGCAGGCGATCGCCTGGCACAGAAGCGGATCCACGCAAATCGTCTGCCCGATGCACGGCTCGCACAGCCCGGTGACGGCGTTGGTGCAGATGATGGCAAGCGCCTGATTCTTCGGCGCGTTCGAGCAAGCGCCAAGCAACAGCGCGGCCAGCAGCAAGCTGCGGCGCACATCGCACGGGCGGACGAATCGGCGAACCATGGCGCTCCGCAGCCCCGCGAGCCGGGGCAGGACGCGCGCCATCCTAGCCCAAGCCGCCCCGTGCATCAAGACAATCCCTGTCCTCTCGCATCGTTGGACGCGGTGCACCGCGGGCGCGGAGGTGCTATCCTGCCTCGTCAACCCAAGGGACTGCCCCAGCTGCGCCCGGCACGCCCGTGCCGCGCCGCGCACTGCCGCAGAGGCTGCAGGTCAGGTCGCGGATGCCGCCACAGGATGCCGATAGCCTGATCACCGGGCTTGGATCGCAGCAGGCGCTGCGCCTCGTGCGCAGTGAGGGCTTCTTTGCCGAAGTCTTCAACTCGCTGAGCGGTCCGACGTTCGTCACCGGCCTTGCGCTGTGGTTCGGCGCCGATGAGGTCACGCTCGGCCTGCTGGTGGCGCTGCCGTTCATCGCCCAGGCCGGGCAGTTGGCCGGGCCGCTGCTGGAGAACCGCCTGCAATCGCGGCGGCGCTTCGTCGTGCCGGCCTTTGCCCTGGGCCGCCTGCTCTGGCTGGTACCGGTGCTGCTGCTCGCGCTGGGCGTGCGCGGCGGCATGGCCCTGCATTGGCTGGGGATTGCCGCGCTGGCGATGACCGTCATCGGCTCCGCCGGCAACAACGGCTGGACCTCCTGGATGGCCGATGTCGTGGCGCCCACCCAGCGCGGCCGCGTCTTCGGCGCCCGCACCGCCGCGGTCACCGTGGCGACGATGACCTTGGTGCCGCTGGGCTCGCTCTGGCTCGACAAGATGCGCGAGAGCGGCCGCGAGCCGCTCGGCCACGCCGTCCTCGCTGCCGTCGCTGCCGTGTGCGGCTGCATTGCCGGCCTGACCTTGCTGCGCCTCCCCGACGCCGCGCCGATCCCGGTGCCGGAGCGCGACCCCGTCTCGCTGACCCGCCGCCTGCTGCGCCGCCGCCGTTTCCGCCGTGTTGTCGCGCTGTTCTCGCTGTGGAACGTGTCCATCGGCATGCCTGCCGCCTTCTGGACCGTCTACATGCTCAAGCACCTGCACATGAGCTTCTTCCTCATCGGCGTGCACGCCAGCATCATCCTCGGCGTGCGCGTGTTCTGCACCGGCCACTGGAGCCGGCTCATCGACACGGTCGGCAGCCAGCGCGTGCTGGTCGGCAGCTCCTTTGGCGCCGCGATCATCCCGCTGCTCTGGTTCCTCCCCAGCCCGGGCGCCATCTGGCCGATCTGGATCGAAGCCGTGATCTCCGGCTTTTTCTGGACCGGCTTTGGCCAGGCCGCCTTCATCCAGCCGATCGCCGCCCTCGCCTCCGACGAGCGCAGCCGCGGCCTGGCGTTCTACAACGTGCTCACCGGCTCGGCGATGTTCGTGGCCTCGGTCGTGGGCGGCAAGATCGTCAACGTCTCCGGCATGGACGCGATCCACAGCTTCTACGCGCTGTTTGGCGTCACGACCGCCATCCGCCTGTTCACCTCCATGCTCGCGCTGCGGATGACCGAACCCGGCGTCGAGATGCACAAGTTCCTGTTCAGCTTCTACGGCTCGGGCATGCTCGGCGCGACCGGCTCCGGCGCCCCGTCGAGTCCCCAAGCCGGCGCGGCGCCAGCGCAGGCCCGCCGGCGCGATCGCAACCGCTGAGGCACCGATGGCCGCGCTGCAGGTCCTGCACACCGACAACCACCTGCTCGTCGTCTACAAGCCGGGCGGCGTGCCGGTGCAGGCGGACGCGAGCGGCGATCCCGACCTGCTGACGATGGGCAAGGCCTGGATCGCAGAGCAGTTCGCCAAGCCCGGCGCGGTGTACCTGGGCCTTGTGCACCGCCTCGATCGGCCGGCGCGCGGCGTCGTGGTCTTCGGGCGCACCTCCAAGGCGGCGGCGCGGCTGTCCGAGCAGTTTCGCGAGCGCGGCGTCGAGAAGGTCTACCGTGTCGTGGTGTGCGGCCAGCCGCGGGCTGCGACGGGGACGCTGACGCATTGGCTGGAGAGCGGCGAGAACGGCACGCGCGTGGTGCCGCAAGGGCGCGGCAAGCTCTCGACGCTCGACTACCGCGTGCTGGACCGGCGCGGCGGGCTGACGCTCTGCGAGATCGACCTGCACACCGGCCGCAAGCACCAGATCCGGGCGCAGCTGGCGGCGATCGGCTGTCCGGTCCTCGGCGATTTGCGCTACGGCGCGCCGGCGCCGCTGCCGGACCGCTGCATCGCCCTGCTGGCGGCGCGGCTGACGCTGGACCACCCGACGACCAAGGCGCGCCTGCAGTTCCGCGCGCCCGAGCCGCCGGGCTGGCCCTGGCAGCCGCTCGAACCGCGCTGATGCAACATCAATGTTTCATCTCGTCGCTTGGCATTGACGAGCGGCGAGCACTTCCGTAGCCTTCAACCATTCCAAACCTCCCCGACCCCGCGTTCCCCGTAAGGAGACGACGATGGCAGAACGTACGACGGCCTGGATCCTGCGCCCGGGCACCTCGACCAAGCCCGAACCCGGCGTCTTGGAGCTGGGCGAGATCACCTTGCCCGAGATGAGCGACGACCAATGCCTCGTCGAGCCGCTCTACGGCTGCTGGGAAGGCAACATGTCCCACGCCTGCGAGCGCTCGCCGGTGGACATCTGCAAGCAGCGCAAGGAGGACCAGGTCGTCCTCGGCAACGCCGGCACGGTGCGGGTGCTGGAGGTCGGCGCGCGCGTCACGAGCCTCAAGCCCGGCGATCTCGCGCTGCTGTTCTGCAACGGCGACTGGGACAAGTGGGGCTACCCCAAGACGATCTTCGGCTACGACGCGCCGGGCACCATCGGCGTGCTGGCCAAGCGCACCATCGCGCACGAGAAGCAGCTCATCGCGCTGCCAAAGCACTCGCGCTTCTCGCTGACGCAATGGGCAGCGTTTTCACTACGTTACATCACCGCCTGGTCGAACTGGCAGCAAGCCTACGGCACCTGGCGCGTGCAGATGACCGTCGAGGACTGCCCGTCGCCGTACGTGTGGGGCTGGGGCGGCGGCGTCACCTGGGCGGAGCTGACGCTGGCCCAGTACAGCGGCGCCAAAGTCGCGATGATCTCGGGCAATCCCCGGCGCCTGTACGCCATCGAGGCCGCCGGCATGCTGCCGGTGGATCGCCGGACGTTCAAGCACCTCGACTACGAGGCGGAGCGCTACAAGAACGACGCCGAGTACAAGAAGCGCTACCTCGAGAGCGAGGAGACCTTCCTGCGCACGGTGCAGGAGCACACCGACGGGCTCGGCGTGTCCATCTTCCTTGACTTCGTCGGCTCGCCGGTCATCCGCGCGACGCTGAAAGCCCTTTCGCGGCAAGGCGTTATCGCTACGGCCGGCTGGAAGGAGGGCATGAAGATCGAGTCCGTGCGCGCCATCGAGTGCATCCAGCGCCACACGCACGTCAACACGCACTACGCCCGCTACGCGCAAGGCCGCGCCGCCGTTCAGTTTGCCGAGAACACCGGCTGGATGCCGGAGGACACGCCGAAGTACGATATCTACTCGTATGATCGCA
>CAIXAA010000127.1 GCA_903917305.1 uncultured Myxococcales bacterium
ATATTGTTGAAGTCGTGCGCAATGCCGCCCGCCAGCCGCCCGATCGACTCCATCTTCTGCGACTGCAGGAGTTGCTGTTCCAGCCTGCGCCGCTCCGTCACGTCCTGCAGTGTGCCGGCAAAGCGCGTCGGCTTGCCGTCTGGCGTGCGCGTCACCTTGCCCTGCGCCTTGCACATGCGCTGTTGACCGTCGCCGCCGTTGACGCGAACGTCGAAGTCAAGATCCTCCCCCGTCTCCAAGCAGCGCGCGAAGCGCTCGCCGTAGGCGACCACGTCGTGCGGATGGATGAACGCCGCGTTGCCTTCGAAGCTGGGGACGTACGCGCGGCGCTGGACGCCGAAGATGCGGTACGTCTCGTCGGACCACCAGACCTCGCCGCTCGCGATGTCCCAGTCCCAGCTGCCGACGTGCGCCATGTGCTGCGCTTCGTTCAAGCGCCGCAGCAGCTCCGCCTGCGTCTCTGCCGTCTTGCGCTGCCCCGTGATGTCGCGGAACGTGCCGACGATCTTGACGACGCGATCATGCTCCTTCATCACGTGGCCGATGGCCTGCACCCAGATGCGCCGGCCCTTGGCGGTGATCAGCTCCAATTCGAGATCCCACGGCGTGCCGTGCTCCATCGCCTGCTGCACTGCGTCGCGGATGACCGGCTGCCATTCGGGGGCGTAGAAGGCGATGGCGCTGGCCACGTCCGGCTTGAACTCGTCCGGCGAAAGCTCATGGATGCGGTAGGTCTGCGTCGTCCAGTAGAGCGTGCCATGGACGACATCCACCTCCCAGCCGCCCACACCCGCCTGCGCCTGCGAGGTCTCGAGCAGTTGCGTCGCGCGCTGCAGCTCCGCCTCGGCCTGCTTGAGCGCCGTGACATCGCGAAACACCGCAATGGCGCCGACCTGCTTGCCATCCGCGTCCAGCCACGGCCGACTGCTGATGCTGAGGAAGCGGCCCTGCGGCACGGCCGGATTGCGGATGAACTGTTCGATGCCGGTGCAGGACTCGCCACGCAGGGCGCGGACAAGCGGCAGGTTCTCCGCGGGGAAGGGCGTGACCTGATCCGCCTGGAAGGCTCCGAAGGTGCTCGGCCACGCTGCCGCCGGCAGCTCCGTCGGTCCGCGACCCAGCAGCTCCTGCGCCGCGGCGTTGAAGTACACGAACTCGCCGGCCAGGTTGGCGACCGCGACGCCGTCGCTCATGCACTCGAGAATGCCGCGCAGCGCACCCGCGTCCATGACCCTCTCCCACCACCGCGAGCACACTCGCGAAAGCTACGATCATGCGACCGAATCTCTTTGCTTTGGGAACCAGCCCCGGGTCGCATGCCCTGTCGCCGCCATTTTGCGCGTCCACGTTGGGTGCGTCAATCGAGGCGCTTGCCGCAGTTGTTCGCCCTTGCGCGCGCCCCTACACTGCGCCGCCGCGCCGCTGCGCGAAGGACACGCCATGAAGCTCGACCTCGAACAGATGCGCCATTTCCTCCACGAGCAGGTGCCATTCCACAAGCTGGTGCCGTTCGAGCTGGAGGCGGTCGAGCCCGGCTTTGCGCTGGTCAAGCTGACGTTCTTCGAGGAGCTGATCGGCAACCCGTGGCGCCCGTCGATCCACGGCGGCGTCATCGCGACACTGATGGACGTGGCGGCGGGGGCGGCGGTGTTCAGCGTCATCGAGCCGGACGACCTGCTGGCGACCATCGACATGCGCGTGGACTACCTCTTGCCTGGCACGCGGACGACCTTGTTTTGCGAGGCGCGGGTGCTCAAGTCGGGCAAGCAGGTGGTGACGGTGAATACGCGGGTGCACCAGGGGGATAGCGAGCAGCCGATTGCGGATGGGCGGGTGGTTTACAATGTGCGGCGCAAGGGGTGAGGGAGGTCAGGCGTCGCGCCGCAAGTGCCGATTTGGGGCGCCTGCCGGCCGCTGCGGCCGGCACCGCGCTGGCAGTCGCTGCGCGACCCGCGTCGGACGCGGCCCTGCGGGTGCACATCGCTGGCGCGCACAGGGTCGCACCGCGGCATGTCAGGGATACGGCCTGGATGCAACCGCCCAGATAACAACCCCAGCGCAGGCGACAAGGCCGGCACCTTTGAGCCGAAGGTCGACGAGGTACGCCGTGCTTCGAAAGTAGCGCACCCGATCAGGAAAGCCTGCCCGTTCACTTCGCTCTATGGCCCGCGCCTGCCATGCCCGCGTGCGGAACAGCATACTTCCGCCGACCAGCGCAAAGGTGACGGCCACAGCTAACCCGATTGGCCCGTTTGTTTGCCCCACAGCGCTGCCCCCGTCCGGAATCGCGTGAACGGTTGTGTCCAACCGTCGGGCGCCACTTCTCTTCCTCAAGCCATCAAGACCGCGTGTCCACGAAATCAAACGCCGGCAACTCCGCCAGACCATACGCCTGCAGCGCCAACTCGTCCAACCGCTTGAAGTCGCGCTCGCGGAAAGCGGCCTTGATGTCCTCCGCCAAGCTAGCCGGCAGACTGCCCGGTCGCGGCACCCGAATCCGCCGCAGGTACTGCGCCTGAAATCGCAGGTAACCGCCGCGCATCTTCACGGCGTAGGACCAGACGAAGAACAGCGCGACCCGGGAACTCAGCAACCCGCCTAGGACTTCGAGATCCCAGGCAGTCGAAGTGATGAAGTAGAGGTTGTGGTGCGGGTGGAAGCGCCCAGCTTCGTAGGTCACTTCGTTCGAGCCCGCGATGTCCGGGACAAGCAGCTTGGGCGTGCTGGCCAGCTCCGGGTAGACGCGATCGATGGTGCGGAACCAGCCGTTCGGGTTCTTCTTCGCGACATGGCGAAGCCGGACCTTGTCAAAGCGATCCAGGTGCCGCGCCAGCCGTGGGTACTGGACGAGATCGATGAGCTTGCCGTTTGCACCGAAGGTGTTGATGACGCAGCGAGCGGCATCGCGGACCTGGCCTGCCGTGATGTCCTCGCGCATGACCAGCGGCACCAGGCGGTCCGGCTCGATGTCGGCGTCGGAGGGGACGATGTAGGCCTCGTCGGCGCCGCTTGCGACCCCGATGCGCACGCGCGTCACGCCGTCGCCCTCCAGTGTTGGAAGGCGCGACTCCAACTCACGCAGAACGCGCAGGTGCGCCGGACTGCCGAGCACCCATGGATCGGCGCCGTCAAACCAGGACTCGTAGACCACGACGTCGGCGTCCGCGCGCGCTTCCAGGCTGCGCAGTGCGAGGCCGGCCGCCTTGCACTCCGCTTCAGAAGCCGTGACCAACCGCGCGACGGGCACCCGCCCGGTCTTGCCGGTGGAGAGCACGAAAATGGAAGGGTAGGCGATGACGTCGGATTCAAAGGGTGATGCGTCGTGCAGGTCGACGTAGCACTTCACGGCGTAGCGACTCGTCACCAGTTCCCGCAGTGGCGCGCCGTACTTGTTCAGGATCCAGCGGTCCGCGCAGATGAAGGACAGCACGCCGCCCTCCCGCAGCAACTGCAGCCCGCGCTCGATGAACGCAACGTACAGGTCGGCGCGGTCGAACAGTGACGTGTAGCGCCTGCGGTACTCCGCCTGCAGCTGCGGCGCCAGTTGCTCGATGCGGATGTAGGGCGGATTGCCGATGACGAAGTCGAACTGCGGCAGCGGCGCGAGGAGGAAGTCGCCTTCGCGCACCCAGCGCGTGGCAAGGCCCATGGCCACGTCCATGTCCCCCTCGCCGCGCGCGAGCAGCGTGCCGCAAAGGGCGAGACGCGTCTGCGCCACATGGGTGGCGTCAATGTCAAAGCCAACGAGGCAGCCGCCGAGCCGGGCCAGAGGTCGCCCGTGGGCGCGCGCGGACGCGACCAGACGCTCCAGCGCGCGCAGCAGGAAAGCGCCGGTGCCGCACGACGGCTCCAACAGCGTCATCGCGCCGAGGTCGCGGTCCGCGGTGTAGCCCGCAAGGTCGAGAATCAGGTCGACGACATGCGGCTTGGTCAGCACGACGCCGTGGGTCTCGCCAGACGTGCGCTCGCCATAGGCGTAGGCATCCTCAGGCAGGTTCGTGGGCATGGGAAGCTGGATCTGCATGGCTCTACGGTTCGCCTGCGATGATGCCTCCGACGTGTCCGGCCAGACCCGCCAGGAGATGCCGGATCGTCAGATCCGCGGCAGGCTGAGTGTACACGCCTGCCGGGCCGCCGTCTGCGGTCGCCATCAGGAACGCCGCCGAGTCATAGAGACGTTCGGCCACGAGGCGGCGCAACAACAGCTCGTACCTCTTGCCGTAGGACGACTCGTAGAAGTCGACAAAGACAGGAAAGTGCGGCTCGTCGACCGCGACTGGCGCGCGCACTCTCGGGCAGTCTTCCAGCAACATGACCCAGCCGAGAAACGGTCGCTGGCTGGCGACGAAGGCCCCCTCGCGGAATGCCGTCCAGAGATCCTGCGCCGTGCCAATGGCTTCCTCGCTGCGGTTGTTGAAGTTGTTGCCAAAGGACGGCCCCACCTGCGACTTGAACTCCAACGCCGCGACCAGTTGACCCTTGTAGACCACGATCATGTCCCAGCGCTTGGTCGGCCGGAAGTAGCCCGGCAACTCCAGCTTCTTGCTGGTGTAGATGTTCACCGACGGCATTCCATTGTCGATGAGCACCTGCTGGACGAGATGGCAGAAGCCGTCCATCTGCTTGCCACCCGTCACCGCGGCGCGCGTGCCACGGTCGGCATCGCCAGTCTTCTGCTTGGAGGACTGCTCGGCGAGCGTGCGCCAGTAGTGTGCCACCGCGATGGCGGTGCGGGCTTCGAGATCGTTGAGAATGATGGGCATGGCGGGCTCCCTCCGGTGGCGGCGGGACAGTGAACCTTGGCGGTGCGGCGGTCAAGCGATTGCGGCGTCCCACCGAATAGCTGCGACTCAGGTTCGGGCTCGGAACCGGGAGCCCGACCCGCCCCCGGTTCCGACCCAAACGCAGTGCCTACTCCGGCGTCACTTCTTCCTTGTCGACCGCCGGCTTCGACACCGCCGGCTTCGCCTCCGCCTTGACCACCGGCGCCGGCTCCGCCACCGGTGCTACCGCCAGCTTGGCCCCGCTCCTCGCGGTCGAGCGCAGGAAGTAGCGCGCCACCTTCTTGCGGTTGCGCGGGAAGCGCTTGTTCAGCTCCGCCTGGATCTGCGCGATGCCATCGAGGCAGATCGTGCGCGCCTTGCCGATCTCCGTCACGGCCTTGGCCACCGTCTTCTGCTGCGCCGCGTCGGCGTCGTGCGCGAGCTTGAACGCGCCGTGCAGGCTTTCGATCTGCGTGACGTACTGCGCGAGATCCTTGGGCGTCTCGGCATCCTTGATGGCTTCGAGGAAACGCGCGAACTCGGCGACCTGATCCTTCTGCGGCGTCTCTGCGAGCTTGGACGGCGCCACTTCGAACACCCGCGTGTAGCCGGTCGCCGTGCGCGAACCACCATGGCAGGCGGCCAGCCGCTGGCCGAACGGCACCAGGGCATCGGTGAAGCTGTCCGCGGCAAAGTCGCGGAATGCCTGGGTGTCCATTTCCGCGTTCTCCGCGGCATTATGCGCGGCGAGCGCCTTCTGCAATTGGGCAATCCAGCCCATGACCTGCGGCGCCAGGTCCTTGGTGGCAGGATCCGCCTTCAGGCGCGAGGCCAGGTAGAGCAGGGAACGGATGAGGATGCTGATCGCGACGGTCTCGGGAAGCAACGCCATGGACTACCTCCAGGTAGTGGGTAGGGGCCCTTGGGCCCGGGGAAGCTTGACGGTAAAAGTGGTCGGGATGCGGCGCAACTTTTTTGTCATGCGGATGTGCGCTGTGGCTGCCTGCCGCGTTCAGACTGTCGCGATGAAGCTTGAAGCGCCCGACCGAAGGGTTCCGACGGCCGAAACGAAGTCCGCTGCAGGCGTCCGAAGGGGGCGGGCGGCTGGACTGAAGTTCGCTGCGGGCGCCGGAAGCGTTCGGGCGGCGGCAGCGCATGACGAGGGTGGCGACGGAGGCACTCAGGGCAGGGCGGCGCGGCTGGTTGCCGCGGGCTGGGGGATTCCGCCGAAGGTCGCGGCGGGCGATGGGGCGACTCGGCGGCTTCCTCGCGGGCAAGGCCTGGTGTCGGGCGTCTGCCGGCCGTCCCCCTCGAATCGCGCCATCGGGCGCGACTCGTCCTTCGGCACGGGGGCCCCTTGGCCGTCACCGCGCTGGCAGTCGGCGCTGCGCCGACCCGCGTCGGACGCGGCCCTTCGGGTGCGCATCGCTGGCGCGCTGCCGGCACCGCCTAGGATGACGCGCCAAAGAAGCTGGCCGCCTCCCTCTTCGCTCGCTCTCGAAGTTCGCCAATCGCCCGCGCCGGGTCAGCAGCCCTGCCGAGTTCCGCGACGTCGCGCTGCTGCCGGAAGAGTTCTGACTGGATGAGCCCATGGGCCAGAGCGAAGTCCTCTGCGCCGGGCACATTCCAGTCCACGTTCTCGTGCCGGCCGACGTACTGATCCAGCGTCTCGTAGGCGCGCCGCGCGGCCCAAGCGGCGTTCTGGCTCTGACCGTCGGCACGGCAGGACATCGCATAGGCAAGGGCCGCGCCACCATCCTCGGCATAGATCTGTTCCTCGAACCACGGCACGTCGTCCGGATGGGGAATGATGCGCATGCAGGAGTCCAATCCTGTCGCCACTTCTTCGTCAGTCATGCACTGGCCGGCGAGGTCGAGCCACAAGCGGTCGAGGTTCGCCTCGAACTCGACTGGCTCGCCTCGCTGGGCACGCGTGGTGAATCTGAGGTAGGCCGGTCGCAAGCGCTCCGCGCACGCAGTTGCGAACGCCACGCGCAGGCGAGGTTCGAGCGCCTCTATCGTCTTCACGAGCACAGGTTCGTCGAAGTGAAGCATTGCCCTCCGTGCAGCAGGATGTTGGTCCGACTGTCGCTGCCAGACGTGCTCGGCCGCGGCACAGGTCCGGGCTTGCCATCGTTCAACCTTGAAGCGCAACCAGGGAGAGGGCCGCCTCCTGCGTCTCGGCGGCGTTCGGATGCAGCATCATCCGCACGCTTGCGACCCAGAACAAGAAGTCAAAGACTTCCTGATAGGCGGCATGTCTTCGCAGCATCACCGCAAGAGGCAGGATGTACATGTCGTATTCGTCTGGCGCGATGTCGATGACGCCGATGGGATCCCATCTAGCCAGGACTTCCCGGATCTTCATGTCAAGTTCGTTCATGCCTCGCCTCGATGCCCGCGGCGGTGGCGCTTTTGGATCGGCGCGCACCGGCGCCAAAGGATGCGCCGGCTGCCGGCGACTGTCGAGGTCGTCACCGCAGCAGGGCAACTGGACAACCTCAGAGAACAAGGACAGCATTGAAGCCAGGACGACTCCCAGGAGCACGACGGCGATGACCCACCGCATCTCCCGCCTGACCTTGCTCGCCTGCCTGGCCGCCGCTTGCTCCACACCGCAAGCCACGTCGCCGGCGAAGGATGTCGCGGCCCCCGCGGACGTCACGAGCGCCGCGGAAATCACGAGCGTCACGGACGTCCCGGACACCAGCGCCGACCTGCAGCCCAGCCCTGACCTCAAACCCACCGGCAAAGACCTCCTCTTCCCCGACTGGAGCGGCTGCCCCGCCAAGCCAGACGCCGCTGCGGACGTCATGCCCGACATCTACCTGCCGCCCTGCGCCACCGAGACCGACTGCACGAAGGTCTCGGACAAGTACTGCCAGCAGCCGCATTGCGTGGAAGGGCATTGCAAGGTGCCGGGACCGGACTGCTGCGACCCCACCTCACCGTACAACCAGTGCAACGACAACCAGAAGTGCACGTCGGACGAGTGCATCAACTACCAGTGCGTGTTCATTGCCCAACAGGGTTGCTGCGCGGAGAACATCAACTGCGACGACAACAACATCTGCACGATCGACATCTGCGACCCGGTGGCGCGCAAGTGCATCTACGTGCCGAACCCGGAGTGCTGCAACGACAGCTGCGACTGCGACGACGGCGACCCTTGCACGTACGACGAGTGCGACATCTTTCAGCACATGTGTTCGCACGCGTTCAAATGCGGCGCAGACGCGGGGCCTTGAGGCAAGACCTGCGCGGCCTCAGCCTGCAAAGCAGGCTTCTCGAACCGTAGCGGCGGGATTCATCCCGGCGGGTCCGCCGAATGCGGCAACGCTCCACGCGACCGCGAGGCTGCCTAAGCCGGCTGCGCCGGCAAGGTTGCTTCACTTCGTTCAGGATGACGGGAGGGGGGCGTCAACACGGCGGCGGGCACGGGACCCGGCGGCCCGGATCGTTGCGTCCTGGTTCATGTCGTCGCTTGCGGCGGGGGACAAGCCCTAAAGATTGATCGCATCGTCCTCGACCACTTCGCCGGTTGCCGCCAGCCACCCGATCTCCATCTCCAAGAGCTTGTTCATGCCACGGCCAAGGACGCGCCA
>CAIXAA010000128.1 GCA_903917305.1 uncultured Myxococcales bacterium
CTGGATTTGATCGCGCGGCTGCAGCAGGCGCTGCTCCTGCCCGATGGCGGCATTGCCGCGGTGGGCGGCAAGGGACCGGACGTGGGGAGCGTGGCGCCGGTCGTGCTGCGCACCGACGCATTCGGCAACACTTCCTGCGCCGATTCAGGCACCTGCATCAGCAAGGCAACCAACGCGTGCGACGACCAGAACGCCTGCACCGCGGACGTCTGCGACACCGGCCACGGCGGTTGCTGGCACACGGCGCTCGCGCTCGGCACCGGCTGCGCGAACGGCGGATTGTGCGACGGCAACGGCACTTGCGCGACGGTCTCGGGCAAGGCGGGCATTCCGGCCGGCAGCTTCCTGCTGGGATGCGTGCCCGGGGACGCGGCGTGCAACGCGGACGAGAACCCGCAGCACGCGGTGGCGCTCGACGCGTACTGGATGGACACGTACGAAGTCACGGTCGCGAAGTACAAGGCCTGCGTCGCGGCGGGCAAGTGCACGGCGCCTGCAACTACGGTGAATTGCAACTGGAACGTGACCGGAAAGGACCAGCATCCGGTGAACTGCGTGAGTTGGTCGCAGTCGGACGCGTTCTGCAAGTGGGCGGGCGACGCGTTGCCGAGCGAAGCGCAATGGGAGAGGGCGGCGCGCGGCGGCGCGGATGGCAACCTGTCCCTGACCGGCGCGGCGACCGACTGCTCTCGCGCGGTGTTCGACGACGGCCCGGCCACGACCGGCCAGGGGTGCGACGGTGCAGCGACCATGCCGGTCGGCTCCAAGCCCGCAGGCGTGAACGGCTTTGGCCTGTACGACGTCCTCGGCAACGTCTGGGAGTGGACGGCCGACTGGTACGACGCCGCAGCCTACGGCACCGGGCCGACGCTCAACCCCACCGGCCCGCTGGGTGGCAGTGACCGCACGTCGCGCGGCGGCGGGTTCGACACAAGCGGCGTCGCCAACCTGCGCATGTCGCAGCGCAGCCACTCCGCGACAGCCATCGCCAGCGACGGCGGCTTCCGCTGCGCCCGCCCGTTCCTGCCGTGCACCGACAGCAACCCTTGCACGGCCGACAGTCCAGACGGCAACGGCGGCTGCACGCACGCGCCGCTCGCAGCCGGCGCGCCCTGCCCCGGCGGCCTGTGCAACCTCGAGAGCGTCTGCACGGCCGCGCCCGCCGGCATGTCCGCCGTCCCCGCCGGCACGTTCTGGATGGGCTGCAACAGCGCCAAGGACGCGCAGTGCAAGGCGGACGAGAGCCCGCAGCACAAGGTCACGCTCAGCCCGTACTTCCTCGACACGACCGAGACCACGGTGGCGCAGTACCGCGCTTGCGTGCTGGCGGGCAAGTGCACGGCGCCAGGCTCGGTGCTGCCGGCGCTGTTCGCGAACTATCCGGATTTGATTGCCAATCCCGTCAACTTCGTGACGTGGGATCAGGCGCGGACGTTCTGCAAGCAGAGGGGCGGCGATCTGCCGACCGAGGCGCAGTGGGAGATGGCGGCGCGCGGGCGCTGCGAGGAGAACGGCTCCGTGGCGAGCGATCCGAACTGCGCCAAGGCGATGCGCACCTACCCGTGGGGCGAGGCGACGCCGGACTGCGCGCACGCCATCCTCAGCGATGGAATCACCAGCGGTTGCAACCAGGGCCTGAGTTGGGCGGCCGGATCCGCACCGTCCGGCGCCAGTCCGTTCGGGCTGCAGGACATGGCCGGCAACATCGCGGAATGGAACAGGGATTGGTACGCCACCTATCCCGCCGGCGACCAGACGGATCCGGTCGAGAGCGGGACATTGCACCTCCTGCGCGGCGGCGCGTTCGCCAATTCCGTCGCACAGGGCTCCTTGCGCGCGTCTGCCCGCGCCTCGAGCGATGGCTCCGCGGGAGCCCTGGCCGGCTTGCGCTGCATCCAACCGTTCGCCAGCTGCGATGACGGCAACCCGTGCACCATCGACGGTCCCACCGGCCCCAACAGCTGCGGCCACTCCGCCATCCCGGCCGGCAGCGCCTGCCCGGGCGGCCTGTGCAACGCCACCGGCACGTGCGTGCAAGCGCCCGCCGGCATGGCGCCGATCCCCGCCGGCACGTTCTGGATGGGCTGCAACGACACCACGGACACGCTGTGCGCGCCGGACGAGAGCCCGCAGCACAGGGTCACGCTGTCCGGCTACTTCCTCGACCTGACCGAAACGACGGTGGCGCAGTTCAAGGCTTGCGTCGATGCCGGCAAGTGCACGGCGCCGAGTGCCGTGCAGCCCGCGGTTGCCGCCAACTATCCCGGCCTGGTGAACAATCCCGTCAACTTCGTGAATTGGACGCAGGCCGAGCAGTACTGCCTGTGGCGCGGCGCCGGCTACGACTTGCCGACCGAAGCGCAATGGGAGATGGCGGCGCGCGGCCGCTGCGAGGAGAACGGCAGCACCGCGGGCAACGCCGCTTGCGCGCAAGCCATGCGCACGTATCCGTGGGGCGAGGCGGCACCTGCCTGCACGCTGACGATGATGTTCGAGGGCAGTGCGGGCTGCGGCACCGGCACGTCGGGCGCGGTCGCCCAGAAGGCGGCGGGCGACAGTCCGTTCGGCGTGCACGACCTGGCCGGCAATGTCTGGGAATGGACGCGCGATTGGTTTGCGACGCCGTACCCGGCCGGCGATCAGACCGACCCCGTCGGCCCCGCCAGCGCCGCGAACCGCGCCTACCGCGGTGGCGGATTCAATACCAGCGCGGAGTCCGTGCGCTCGGGCAACCGCAGCAACGCCTACCCTGGCGTCTCCTACAACAACTTGGGATTGCGGTGCATGCGCGTCCTCGCGCCCTAGGATGGGCAACCGGAGCGGCTGGTTCCGCGGCTCGCGTTCCTGTCCCGGAGAACCCGCTAGATCCCGGCGCCCGGACTGACGACGCGCGGCACGCCGAACATCCCGTGATCCGTCAACCACGTCAGCACCTTCGCCACGCTTTCCGCCACGTCCGCGTCCAGCGGCGCCACCGACAGCTCCGGCAGCACCGGCGGCTCGTATCCGTCCTGCACCACGCCCTCGGCGCGGAGCTCGACCTCGAGGAAGTCGTGCGCTCCCAGTGTCTTGCGCACCAGCTCGCGCTCCACCCGCGTCGGCGCGGCCAGATCCGCCACGACGAGGTGACCGGCGTCCACCAGGATGCGCGCCATCTCCGCCACGCGCCGCATCGCCTCCAGCGCGTCGGCGGCATTGCGGCACAGCTCGCGCACGGCATCGTCGTCCAGCACGACCACGCCGACGCCGCGGTGGAACAGCCGCGTCTCCAGCGCCCGCGCCAGCGACGAACGACCGACACCGCGCGGCCCGGTCAGCCAGAGCAGCGCGGCGCGGTGGTGCGCGTGCTGCTCCCGGGCCAGGCGATCGATGCGCCGCTGCACGCCGAGGTGGGGCTCCTCCGCCGGCTGATCCGCGACGACCATGCCGGCCGCAACCGTGGCATTCGTCAGCGGATCGATGAGGATGAAGCTACCCGTGCGGCGGTGCTCCTCGTACGCGTCCAGGAACAGCGGCTGCGCCACCTTGAGGTGCACGCGCCCGATTTCGTTGAGCCGCAGCGTCTCCGCCGGCTGCTGCGCCAACGTGTTGACATCGATGCGGTGCTGCAGCGCGTCGATGCGCACCCGCGTCGTCCGCGCCGTGTGCTTGATGAGGTAGGGGCGCGCGAGGTCCAGCGGCTCGCCGTCCATCCACACGATGCGCGCGTCGAAATCCCGCCGAATCATGGGCAGATTCGCCGTCGGCACGATCATGTCGCCGCGGGAGATGTCGATCTCGTGCTCGAGCAGCAGCGTCACGGAGCGCGGCGCGGCGGCCACGTCCAAGTCCCCGTCGTGGGTGTGGATTCGCTTGACGCGGCTCTGCGTGCCCGCCGGCAGCGCCGTCACCTCGTCTCCCACGCGCACGGTACCGGAGGCGATCTGGCCGGCAAAGCCGCGAAAGTCCAGGTCGGGCCGCAGGACCAGCTGCACGGGAAAGCGCAGGGCGCCGCGGTTCTCGTCGCTGGAGACATCCACCGTTTCCAGGTGTTGCAGCAGGCTCGGCCCTTCGTACCACGGCATCGCCGCCGTATTGGCCACGACGTTGTCGCCGCTCAGCGCCGACAGCGGAATGAACGCCACGTCGCCGAACCCGAGCTGATCCACAAACGCCTGAAAGTCCTTGTGGATCTCCTCGTAGCGTGCCTGGCTGTAGCCGACCAGGTCCATCTTGTTGACCGCGACCACGAGGTGCGGAATGCCCAGCATTGACGCGATGAACGTGTGCCGCCGTGACTGCACGAGCGCGCCGTGCCGCGCATCGATGAGCACAATCGCGAGGTTGGCGGTGGAGCTGCCGGTCGCCATGTTGCGCGTGTACTGCTCGTGCCCGGGCGTGTCGGCGATGATGAATTTGCGCTTTGGTGTCGCGAAGTAGCGGTACGCGACGTCGATGGTGATGCCCTGCTCGCGCTCCGCCCGCAGGCCGTCTGTCAGCAGCGACAGGTCGATGGGACCCGCGGAGCGGTTGACGGTCGAACGCGCGGCGGCTTCGAGCTGGTCCTCAAAAACGCCTTTCGAATCATAGAGCAAGCGCCCGATGAGCGTGGACTTGCCGTCATCGACGCTGCCGGCGGTGGAGAAGCGCAGGAGGTCCATCTTAGAAATACCCCGCGCGCTTGCGATCTTCCATCGACGCCTCGCTCACGCGGTCATCCACGCGCGTGGCGCCTCGCTCCGTGACGCGCGTCACCGCCGTCTCCTCGATGATCTTGAACGCCGTGTCCGCGTCGCTCTCCACGCAAGCCGTGCAGTTCGCATCGCCGACCGTGCGAAAACGCACGCAGCGCAACTCCGCGACTTCACTTGGCAATGTCGGCATCAGCGGGCCGATCGGCAGCACGAGGCCGTCGCGAATCACCGTGCGGCGGACATGGGCGTAATAGATCGACGGAATCTCCAGCTGTTCCTCGCCGATGTACTGCCAGATGTCGAGCTCCGTCCAGTTCGAGATCGGAAAAACCCGAATATGCTCGCCGTTGTGGATGCGCCCGTTGAAGATGTTCCACAGCTCCGGCCGCTGGTTCTTCGGGTCCCACTGACCGTGCGCGTCGCGAAACGAATAGATCCGCTCTTTTGCCCGCGCCTTCTCCTCGTCGCGCCGCGCGCCGCCAAAGACCGCGTCGAAGCGGAACTCGGCGATTCCATCCAGCAACGTCGTCGTCTGCATGCGGTTGCGGCTGTTGTTCTCGCCCGCCTGCTCGTGGATGCGCCCTTGGCGGATGCTGTCCTCGACCGTGCGGACGATGAGCCGCTCCCCCAGCTCCGCCGCGCGCTTGTCGCGAAACGCGATGACCTCCGGGAAGTTCTGCCCCGTGTCGATGTGCATGAGCGGAAACGGGAACTTCGTCGGCCGAAACGCCTTCTCCGCCAGGCGCAGCATCACGATGCTGTCCTTGCCGCCGGAGAACAGCAGGCACGGGCGCTCGAACTCCGCCGCGACCTCGCGCAGGATGTGAATGCTCTCCGCTTCGAGCAGTTGCAGGTGGCTCAGGGGCGCGGCTTGGGTCGACAAGAGGCTGTCCTTGCGCGGGGCGCGTGCGTGCGTGGGCAGGGGAAAGCAATCACAGGATCACGCGAGTGTCCAGTGCACGCTGCCAGATCTGCTGGCGAAGAAGCAAGAAGCTCTGTCACTGCGCCGGCACGCGCGCCGCAGCACGCAGCGCCAGCTGGCCCATCAGCGCCGGATAGAGCTTCGTGCGGGCATCCGGCCCCTGGATGGCGTCGAGGCGCACGACCTGGTTGCCGACGAGCAGGAAATAGACCATGCGAATCGGCTTGGTACCGACGAAGAAGGCCGGCGCGCTGCCCGAAAAGGCGGCGATCTGCAGGCCCGGCAGCTCCAGATCGGGCCGCGGTTGGAGGTCCGGCACGCCGCGCGCCACGGTCTGATCGAAGTAGGTGCGCGCCGACGCGGCATCGGGGAGCTGCCAGCGCGACTCCACCAGCCGCCAGATCGGACCGTCATTGCCGTCGATCCACAGCACGTCGCCCGCGAAACGACCTTGGAGGCGCTCGAAGGCGGCGTCGGCAGGCTCCGCACCTTGCATCCGCGTATCGCGGACTTGCAGGAACTGGTGGCCGAGATCCTGGGCATCGAGGAAGGACGCGTGCCACACGCCGAGCGCGCCGCGCGGCATCGGCGCCTCCAGCCCCTCCGATGCGGCAAATGGCGGCACAGCATCCAACCTGTTTTGTGCCGCGGCGCGTTTATGAGCAAGTTGGGC
>CAIXAA010000129.1 GCA_903917305.1 uncultured Myxococcales bacterium
CGCCAGTCAGCTGCTCGGCCAGCCGACGACGTCCGTCGGCGTCTACGCGCTCACCTACCCGCCCACCTACCTGTCGTTCGGCATCGCCCGCTACGTGCTCGGCAACCAGGCATGGACGCTCGATGTTTTCTGCATCGGCCACCTCCTCGGCGGCTACGTCGTGCTTGCGCGCTGGCTGGAGCGCGACCTGCGCGTCCGCGGCTGGCTCGCCGCCCAAGCCGCACTCGGGTTTGCCTTGTCCGGCTTCTTCCTCATCGGCGGCCGCTCCTGGTTCTACATGGTGCCGCTCGCGCTCTGGTTGCCGCTGATCTTCCAAGCTTTCTTTCGCACCCTCGCCGCGCCATCCTGGAAGCACGCAGGGCTTCTCGGCGCCGGCATCGGCGTCTTCTTCCACGCCGGCAACGCGCAGATGTGGCTGTACACGCTGCTTTTCCTCGGCTGCGCCGCAGCGCTGTTCGCCGTGTCGTCCGTGGCGCGTCGCCGGCACCTTCTCGCCTTGTGCGGCGCGCTCGGCCTCGGTCTGCTCATCGCACTGCCGCTGTTGCTTCCGCAACTGCGCTTTACGGCGGATGTTTCTCGCGCCACATGGGGCACGGGCACCGTGCGCGGCATCTTCGCGCTCCTCCTGCCACACCCACTCGTCACCGCGGCCAGCCCGAACGATTGGGGCGGCGTCGACGCCAACCGCATGACAGCGTTCTATTATTGCGGCCTTGCCAGCGGCGCCGCGGCCTTGGCGCTGCTGCTGGCCTGGTGCCGCCGTCTCGCCAGGTTCCCTTTTGACCGCATGCAGTTGGCGAGCCCCATCGTCCTCTGCCTCCTGCTCGGCGTGCTCTGCCTCGAACTCTCGTACGGGCCCCAAGGCCTGACGTGGCCCCTGCTCGGCCGCCTGCCGGTGTTCAGCAAGTTCACCAATCCATTCAAGTTCCTCGGCTTCTTGAGCTTCTTCCTCGCCGTCGCCGGCGCCACCTTCCTGCAGCACTGGCTGCCACAGGTCCCGAGCGCGGACCGCGACCCGCGCGCGCTGGCGGTGATGATCCTGGCGATTGCCTTGCTGAGCCTGCACTTGCCCCAGACCCGCGTCGCGTTCTGGACCTATGCCGACCGTCCGGATCGGCCGCTGCCGGTGCAGTTGCAGGCGCTGCTGACGCCGACCCAGCGCGTGGCGAGCATGACGCCGCAACGCAGCGCGCAACCGGGCTATGGTGACACGTTGCCGCACAATCTCGCGTCCATGCGGGGAGTTCTGCACGCGGACGGCTACGACCCGCTGGTGGAGGGCAAGCCGGAGTCGCAGCGGCGCCGCGACCCGGCCACCTGGCGCGACTACGGCGTGGCGACCGTGCTCGTGGCGCCGCAGCTCGACGCGCCCGGGTTCGCGCAGCAGCAGGGCCTGTTGCCGGTGCTCGAGCTGCCAACGGTCCATGCCTATCGCCTGCCGGAGCCGCGTCCGCTGGCGTTCAGCCTCGATGCCTCCGTGCACGTCCGGACCTTGCACGTGAACGGGCAGGGCATTGAGATTGCAGTCGATCCCACGGCACAGCCCGCGAACGTCACCGTCAATTTCCTCTGGCGCGATGGGATGCACGCCTGGGTCCAGGATGCTCAGGGAACGCGGCGCGAAGTGCCCATCGTCCGCGATGCCTTGCGCCGGATGGTGCTGGCGCTGCCGGCTGGGACGCGGGCGATTTCCATCGTGTATCAGCCGCTTTGGCGTTTCGGGCCCTGGCTGGTGCTGGCGCTGTCGCTGCTGATGGTCGGCCTGTTCACGCAGCGCTCGCGGCTGGCGCCGGCATCGTGCTAGACTGCAGCCCCTTCCCCGGGGCGCTTGCATGACGTCGAACCCCAAGAACTCGCGCCCCACGGACCTGCAGCCAGGCGATATCATTGGTGAGGGCTACGTCATCGAGCACCTGCTCGGCGGCGGCGGCATGGGCCAGGTCTACCTCGCCCGCGACCCGCGCCTCGATCGGCTGGTGGCGGTCAAGCTGCTGCACGCAGAGGTCGCGGCGACGGAGGAGGCCGATGCGCGCTTTCGCCGCGAAGCCCGGGCCCTGTCCCGCGTCTTGCATCCGAATGTCGTTGGAATCCATGCGTTTGGCCGCAGGGAGACCACCTGGTACCTCGTCATGGAGTACGTCGAGGGCGTGAGCCTGGAGTCGCGCCTGGAGAAGGGCAAGCTGCCGCTGCGCGAAGTGCTCGCCATTACTCGGCAAGTGGCGAGCGGCCTGCAAGAGGCGCATGCGC
>CAIXAA010000130.1 GCA_903917305.1 uncultured Myxococcales bacterium
GGTCGTCGCTTCTGGCTGGGCGCGCTGGCCACGACGCCGCGCACCGTGCGTTCCCTGCGCCGGCGCGGCGTGCCGGACCATTTCCTGCAGATGCTGGCCTCGCTGTCGTCGGCGTCGGCGGCGGTGCAGCTCACCGCCGATGGCCTCGATGTGACCGTCCAGCTTCGTCCAAGTGCGGAAGAAGACGCAGCGCACCCGGCGGAGGGCCCATGAGCGACATCGTCCTCTGCGCCCGCAACCTGCGCCGCAGCTTCCAGGCCGAAGGCGAGGTCGTCCAAGCCCTGCGCGGCGTCGACCTGAACATCGCGCGCGGCGAGTCGGTCGCGATCGTCGGCCGCAGCGGCGCGGGCAAGTCCACGTTGCTCAACCTGATTGGCGCCCTCGATCGCGGCTATGACGGCGAACTGCGCGTCTTTGGCCAGGAGCTGAAATCGCTGCCGGATCGCGAGCTGGCGCGCTTTCGCAACCGCCAGATCGGCTTTGTCTTTCAATCCTTCAACCTGCTGCCGCACCTGAGCGTTGGCGAAAACACGATGCTTCCCGCATACTTCGGCAGCGAGCTGGACGATCGCGAGACGCGCCGCCGCGCGCACAAGCTGCTGGCGGACATGGGCCTGGACGGGCGCTTCGACCACCCGCCGATGCAGCTCTCCGGTGGGGAGCGCCAGCGCATCGCCGTGGCGCGCGCCCTGCTGCTCGAGCCGCCGCTGCTGGTGTGCGACGAGCCGACCGGCAGCCTGGACGCCAAGACGTCCGAGGAGATCCTGGCGCTGATCAATGGCTTGCAGCAGCAGCACGGCACGACCGTCGTCGTCGTCACCCACGATCCGCAAGTCGCCGCGCGGGCCGGCCGCATCGTCACGCTCGACCACGGCCGCATCGTCGCAGCGCCCTGCGCGGAAGGGGGCGCATGAAGCTGCGCCGCCTCCTCGGCCTCATCGCCAGCAACCTGCGCCAGAGCCGCGTCCGCGCCCTGTTGGCCATGATCGGCATCGTGGTCGGCACCGGTTTGCTCGTCTTTTTCATCGGTTTGGGCCAAGGCCTGCGCGAGCGCGTCCTCAACCGCATCTTCCCGGTGAACCAGCTGGAGATCGAGCCGCGCGCCGTCCAGGTGTTCGGCACCGAGCAGCATGTCGGCCAGGAGCCGCTCGACGACAGCCGCGTCGCCCAGGTCGCGCGCCTGCCCGGCGTGGTCCGCGCGTTCGGCAAACAAAAATCCAGCTTTCCTGCGCGCTTGTGGGGCGGCAAGGAGCTGATCGGCTACAACCTCTTCACCGAGGCGTTCTTCGACGGCATGCCCGTCGCGATGTTGCGCAGTGAATTGGAGGAGTTCGAGGATCTGCCGGCCAAGCTGCGCAAGGCCGCGAAACACAAGCCGCAGCGCTGCGACGTCGACCTCGATTGCGCGCCGGGCTCGACCTGCCGCGACGGCGCCTGCAGCACGGTCGTCTACGCCGAACAGTTCGTGGAATCTGGCGCGATCGTACTGCCTTGCGCCAGCGACGCCGAATGCCTCGGCGCCACCACCTGCCAGACCGGACGCTGCGCACCCAAGGCGCAAGCGGGCGTCCCCGCACGCGAACCGCCGCGGCGCTGCATGCTCCCCGCCCCCGCCGGCAACGGCCGCGAGCTGGACTTCGCCCACGAGGTCGGCGTGCTCGCGCACCCCTGCGGCGAGTCCGGCGCGGTCGACGGCTGGTGCAGGACCGAAGGCAAGTCATGTCCACCGCAGCAGTATTGCGCCGGCGACCATCCCGATACGGTGCTGGGCTGGTGCGAGGCGCCGCTGCCGGCGGTGCTCAATCCGCTGCTCCTGGAAGTGTACAACAGCGACATGGCGCGCTCCCTCGGCGGCGTGCCGATCGCGTCGGTGGCGGCGCTCTACGGCATCCGCTTTCACGTGGCGCTCGGCGATTCGTACTTCAGCCAGGACGCCGCCCGCGTGCGCCAGCAGTACAAGCAGGCGATCCTCGTCGGGTTTTCGCGCAAGGCGCCGGAGCTGGGCGTGGCCCTGCCGCTCGGCCTGGTGCGCCACTTCAACGCGCGCTACCGCGGTCCGGAGGCGGCGCGCACCTACGACGCCGTGCTGGTCGAGACCGCCGACAACGAGGCGATTCCCCAAGTGGTCGCCGGCGCGGAATCGCTGGGTTTCCAGCTCAGCCGCAAGTCGCGCGCGGCGCGGACGTTCGGCACGGTGGTGTTCGTCGTCTCGCTCGCGCTCCTCCTGCTGGCGGGCGTGGTCCTGCTGGTGGCGGCGACGCAGATCGCCCAGACGTTTGCCATGCTGGTCCACGAAAGACGCAGAGAGATCGCGATCTTGCGGGCCATCGGCGCGGCGCAGCGCGACGTCGCCGTGCTCGTGCTGGGGGAAGCCGCGGTGATTGGCGCGGTCGGCGGCCTGCTCGGCGCGCTGCTGGCGCGGGCGGCGGCCCTGGCGGTCGATCTCGCGGCACACGCCTTCCTGCAGCACGTGCCGCTGGTTCCCGAGGGATTCTTCGTGTTTCCGTGGTGGTCGGAGCTGCTGTCGGTCGCCGTGGCGCTGCTGTTCTGCACGGCTGGCGCGCTCGGGCCGGCGCGGCGGGCGATGCGGCTGGATCCGGCGGCGGTGCTGGCGCAGTCGTGACCGCGGGCGGTTGTCGGTCTCGGGCCGCTTAGTTGCCGAACAGCGGCCGCAGCGCCACGTAGCACGCCGCGCCCAAGCCCACCGTGACCGGCAGCGTGAGCACCCAAGCCGTCAGGATGTTGCCCGCCACGCCCCAGCGCACCGCGGACACGCGCTTGGAGGCGCCCACGCCCATGATCGACGAGGAGATGACGTGCGTCGTCGAGACCGGCGCGTGCATCTGCGAGGCGGCCATGATGACGATCGCGCCGGCAGTCTCGGCGGCGAAACCGTGAATCGGCTTGAGTTTGATGATCTTGGAGCCCATCGTCTTGACGATGCGCCAGCCGCCCGCTGCCGTGCCCATGGCCATCGCCGTGGCGCAGACGGCGATGACCCAAATCGGAATCACCAGCTCGTGCCGGGTCTGCCAGGCCGCCAGATCGAGCCAGCCCGGCGTCATCGCCGCATGGCGGCCGTAGTAGGCGACCAGCGCCATCGTCACGATACCCATGGCTTTTTGCGCGTCGTTCGAGCCGTGCGACAGCGCCATCGCGCTGGCTGACACCAGCTGCAGGCGCCGGAACACGCGGTTGACGCGGTTGGGCGACTAGTGGCGCACGATCCAGGTCAGGCCGATCATGATGAAGAAGCCGATCGCCAGGCCGGCCAGCGGCGAAAACACCAGGCCTTTGATGACCTTGGTCACGCCGCCGGACGTGAGGAGCTGGGTCATCGCCTCGCGCATGCCGAGGTGGTCGTCGAGGACGCGGTGGCAGAAGACCGCGCCGACGATGCCGCCGACCAGGGCGTGCGAGGAGCTCGACGGAATGCCGAAGTACCACGTGATCAGGTTCCAGACGATGGCGCCGAGCAGCGCGGCGACGACCACCGTCTGGGTAATCATCAAGGGATCCGCGATGTCGCCGCCGATGGTCTTGGCCACGCCGGTGCCCAGGAACGCGCCGAGGAAGTTGAAGGCGCCGGCCATCAGGACAGCGGAGCGCGGCGTGAGGACGTTGGTCGAGACGACCGTGGCGATGGCGTTGGCCGTGTCATGAAAACCGTTGATGTAGTCGAACGCGACCGCCAGGACGACGACCACGATCAGCAGCGCGAACGGATCAACCATTCTTCACGACCACCGAGCGAATGAGGTCCACGACGTCTTCGCAGGCGTCGATCGAGCGCTCCAGCGCGTCGAGGATCTCCTTCTGGCGAATGAGTTCAATGGGATCCTTCACTTCGGCGAAGAGGTAGCCCAGCTCCTTGCGGTAGACGATGTCGCCTTCATTCTCCAGCGAATTCACACGGATGAAGTGCATCTGCAGCTCGTGGTGCTTGTTCGCGTCCATGAGCAGCGCGATGCAGGCGGCGACCTCGTGGGCGGAGGCTTGCGACAGGCGCACCATCTCGCGCATCGGCTCGGTGAGCTTCTCCAGGCGGTAGATCACGATGCGGCCGGCGCAAGCCTCCATGATGTCGAGGACATCGTCGAGGGCGGAGGTCAGCGCGTGCAGATCCTCGCGGTCGATCGGCGTCACGAAGGTCTTGTCGAGCTCCTCGTAGAGGACGTGGGCGATCTCGTCGCCTTCGTGCTCGATGCGCCGCAGTTGCTTGGAGATGCGATGGAAATCCTCGATATCCTTGGCCTCGCGGAACTCCGCGAAACAGTCGGCACCGACGGCCATGTTGCGCGCGATGGCGTCGAGGTAGGTGAGGAAGCGGTTCTGCTTGGGGAGCAGGGCCTTGACGATGAGGTCGAAAAACAAGGGCTTGCCTCCGGGCTCGGCTCTCGCCAGCGGCGCAAGTGTCCGCCACGGCCCAGCCAGCGTCAACGGATTGGCACCCTGATGTCACGCCGTTGTCACTTCCAGCGCACGGTGAGCTCGAAGCTGTCGTCGCTCAGCGCTCGTCCCAAGACCTCGGAATCGTTGCGTCCTGTCAAAAGCGACAGCGCGATCCGGTGACCGATCAGGTGCAGCGTGCGCCAGGTCGGGTTGCCGAACGCCTCCGCGCCGACGCAGCGCACGACCGCGCCGTGATCGCGCACCTCCGCTTCGCAGCGGCCGATGTCATAGGCGCGTTGGTAGGCGGCCGTGACGCGCTTGTAGCCCGCGTGCGGACCAAAGGCGCGCACCAGCATCCGCCGCGGCAGGCTGAGGTCGCGGGTGGTGTCGTCGAGCAGCAAGGCTTCGAGTTGCAAAGCGTCGCCCGCGAGGAACAGGTCGATGATGGCGTCGGTCAGCGCGATCTGCGCCGCCACCGGCAGCCATTGCTCGCTGCTCGGCGCATCCGGCACCTGCGCGGCGAGATCTCCCACGCGGTCAAGGACTTTGCGCGACGCACCCTCGCCCCAGCGCCGGTCGAGGTGCAACGCCCAATCGCGCAGCAGCACGCCGCGCACCTGTCCCGGAACGCTGCGCACCCGCGCCAGCGGCCAGCGCGGTTCGCGGCTCCAGACTTCGATGCCGTGCCTCTGCATGGCTCTAATAATGCCGTTCCAGCACGTACCAGCCAAAGGCGCGCAGCATGATCTTGGGCAGCGAGTCGTGCACCAGCGGGTCGAGGGCCGCCCACGCGGTCTCCACCAGGTCGCGGGCCTGCGTCTCACAAGCATCGATGGCGCCGCAGGTTTCCATCAGGTCGATCGCCGCCTCGACGACGCTCTGGTCGCCCGGCTTGCTCTCGACGGTCTGCCACAGCCACTGCCGCTGGGCCTCCGGCAGCCGCATCATCGCCTTGGCCACCGGCAGCGTGACCTTGCCGTGCGCGATGTCCTCGCCGCGCGACTTGAGATCGCCTTTGAAGCCGCGGAGATTCAGCACGTCGTCGACGATCTGGAAGGCGAGGCCCACCGACTCGAAGAAGCGGCCGATGCCCTCGATCTGCGCCTCGCTGCCGCCGCCGGCGACGCCGCCCATGCGCGCCAGGCTCGCCGCCGGCGCCGCCGTCTTGAGGCGGTGCACGGCAAGCACGCGTTCTTCCAGCCATTCGCCGCCGCCATCCTTCACGGCGCGCGGCATCTCCGCGTTCAGGCCGTCGAGATCGAGGGCCTGCCCGGCATGGCCGGCGCGCAGGCTCTCGAAATAGAGGTCGTAGATCCGCAGCTTCTCCGCGGCCGACATCTTGGGCGCAAACAGCATCTTCTGGCCGAGGAAGTAGCACGCGGTGCCGGCGTTGATGGCCAGCGCCTCGCCGTAGATCATGTGGCAGGTCGGACCGCCGCGGCGAACCGTGGATTTGTCCTGGACATCGTCGACGATGAGCGAGCCGACGTGCATCAGCTCCGGCATGGCCAACCACTGCACGAACTGGCGCGAATCGCCGCCGACCACGTCGCAGCAGGCCAGCGCAGCGTAGGAGCGCCAGGACTTGCCGCCGCGATCGGTGATCTCGCGCACCGGCTTGACCAGCGTGCGGGCAAACTGCGGCAGATCGACGCCGATCATGTTCTGCTCACGCTCCTTGGAGGCAATCAGATCGCGGACCTGCTCGTAGGTCGGGTCAAAAGGCAGCAGCTTCTCGACGGATTTGCGCACCTGGCGGCCGACGGCGCCGAAGAAGTCGTCGAGGTTGTCGATGGCGACAAAGCCGCTGCGCTCGACGTAACCCAGCCCCATGACTTCGGTTCCCCGGATGTGGCCGGCGATGTTGCAGCGGCCTTCCCAGAAGGCGGGGCGCGAGATCAGCGTCACGAACTCCTGGTCTTCGAAAGCGGCTTCCATGGCCAGCGAGATGCCGGCGGACGGTACTTCGAGGCGCCAGCGCGTCGGGTACTCCTGGAACGTCCGCGTGCTGCACCAGGCGTCGAGGGCGTGGAACTGCACGTCGTCGAAGCTGTGGCGCGTGCCGTCGGCGGCGATGAGCAGGGCGCGGCGACCGAGCGACTCCCCGGTCTTCTCGTCGTTCATGCCGTAGGCGGAGATGCAGGTGCCGTCGCTGAGCTGGACGCTGCACCAGTTCCAGCCGACCTCCTGCTTGCCGGGCGCCTTGTCGTCCTTGCGGTACTGCCCGAATTCATGGTCGTACCAGCCCATGCCGCCCACGACCCCTTCTTCGCCGCCGGGCAGGATGACCTTGCCTTGCAGGCCGCAGCGCGGGACGAAGTAGTAGAACATGTCCTCGCCGCTCTGGCCGCGCACGACGCCGTCTTCGCCGTGGCGGACGGGCGCGCACTCGGGCGAGAACGTCAGATCGCAGCCGATCGTGCCGTTCTCGTGGCGCAGGCTGAGCTTGTAGCTGCCGTCGTCCTGGCGATCGAAGGTGTTGCCGTCGTAGTCGAGGGCGAGCTTGCGCTCCGCGACCGTGACGTCGCCGCGGAACATGCGATCGGGGCGGGGCATGCTGCCGCGCTCCAGCACCTCGCGAAACGCGCGGCGCAGGCGCTGGTCCTTGGCGCCCTCGCCGCGCTCGAGCTTCTGCAGACCGAGCTTGGGCGCTTCCTTGTCGACCAGCGAGTCGGACCAGTACTTCTTGGCGCCCGGATCCGACAGCGCCCAGGTCAGCGAGTGCGCGTACTGCACCTCGCGCGTGACCGGGTCCTGGCTCTTGGCGATGCGGAAGAAGGAGGCGAAAAGCGAAAGCGATCGGCCGCTTGCCGTCTCCAGGTGGGCATTGACGTACCACCACTCCGTGCTCGAGGAGGCGTGCGGCAGATCGTGAACGCCCAGGTCGATGGGTCCGGAGCGGGGCCAGTCGTCGGGGAAGCTGTGCATGTCGGTCCTCAGGAAAGGTCAGGTAGGCGGGGCGGATCGGAGGGGTGCGGTCCCGTCGTCGCGGAGTATGCGTTTGCCACAGGTGCGGCGCAGAATCTACCGCCATGCCACCAATGTCACGTCGTGCTTGCAATGGACAGGCATGGCTTTTACAGTATAGCGCTTGGGTATTGACCAGGAGGCCCGCATGTCCAGCAAGATTCGTCCTCTTTTCAGTGTGATGATTGGTCTTTCGCTGGCGTTGGCCGGAGCGCTGTCTGCGTGCAGCAGCAGCACGAGCCCCACGGGAACGCAGCCGGGCGGCATCACGTGCGGCACGAGCGCCGACTGCGCCGCCGGCACGACCTGCGATCCCATCAAGAAAGTCTGCGTCGCCAAGTTCTTCCCGGACATCACCGCTGGCACCGATGCGAGCCCGGACGCCGGCAGCGGCGTCGACGCGACCACGGGCGACCTGGGCGGCACGCCGCCGGACAGCGCCACGCCGCAGCCCGACGTGCCCGTGACGACCGCCGACGACAAGTCCTGCGGCGAGTGCAAGGTCGACAGCGACTGCGGCGGCGACTTCCAGTGCATCCCGCTGCTCAACGGCAGCTTCTGCGCCAAGAAGTGCGCGGCGGACGGCGAGTGCAAGGCCGGCTACACCTGCCAGAAGGCGAGCAGCGGCGCCGACACCCAGAAGAACTGCGTGCTGCCGAGCTTTAGCTGCAACGGCTGCGCGGTCACGGCGTGCGGCGCGGGCACCAAGTGCAACTTGAAGGTGAACCCGCCGTCGTGCGACGCGGTCAAGGGCCAGTGCGAAGAGTGCCTGCAGGACAAGGACTGCGACGTCGGCTTTGTCTGCACCAAGATGGGCCCGAGCAAGGTCTGCGCGCCGTCGTGTGCGGGTGGCAAGGCCTGCCCGGACAAGAGCACCTGCCAGACCTTCGTGGTCGGCCAGGTCTGCGCGTTCCAGGCGGCGACCTGCTGCTACGGTTCGAGTTGCACGGTGGCCTGCGCGGGCTGCTCGGCGGACAAGTGCCTCGGCGGCGTGTGCGTCGAGTGCGCCAAGGACGCGGACTGCGCCGCGCCCGCGACGTGCGTCACCAACACCCACACTTGCACCAGCGTGTCGCAGTGCCCGGCGGACAAGCCGATCAAGCTGTCGGCCACCGGCGCGTGCGTCGAGTGCACCAATGACTCGAACTGCGGCGCCAGCCCGAACGGCCCGCACTGCGACCTGTCGACCAACGCGTGCGGCAAGGCGGCGGTCTCCGGCGACTGCGCCAACTGCGCCGGCACCGCGTACCCGGACTGCGTCGAGGTCAACGGCGCGTGGTCCTGCGTCGAGTGCAAGACCGACAAGACCTGCGCGGACAAGAGCAAGGGCA
>CAIXAA010000131.1 GCA_903917305.1 uncultured Myxococcales bacterium
CGCGTGTGGCGACGTCACGATGCCCGGATGTACGGGCGTTTTCGTTCCCTTCCGGAAGCGAAGGTGCGAAACTTTGCGCTGATTTGCCGCCTGTGTCAAGGCCGGATCGTGGTCAGGCAGCCTCGGCGTCGCGTTCGGGCACCGCTTCGGCCGTCTCGAAGCCGCCCGCGATGACGGCGTGCGCCCGTGCCATCAGGGCGTCGCGATCCTCGTAGCCCAGGCCGCGCGTCGAAATGGGTGGATGGATGCGCAGGATGACCTTGCCAGGCTTGGCGAAGTTCGACCCGGTCGGGCAGGACTCGAACGCGCCGATGATCGTCACCGGCAGCAGATCGACCTGCGCCTCCAGCGCGAGCACGAAGCCGCCCTTCTTGAATTCCTGCACCTTTCCGTCCAGGGAGCGCGTGCCCTCCGGGAAGACCAGCACGCTCTGCCCGGCGCGCACGCGGTCCGCCGCCTTGCTCAGCGTGCCGCGCGCCGACGCCGCGTTGCCGCGATCAATGAAGACCGCGCCGGTGCGGCCGATGATCCAGCCGAAGATGGGGATGCGCAGCAGTTCGCTCTTGGCGACGTAAGTGAAGCCGATCGGCATCCCGGCGAACAGCACGAGCGGGTCGAGACCGGAGGTGTGGTTCGACAGCACGACGTAGGGCTTGCGCGGGTCGACGTACTCGGCGCCCTCGGTCTGCACGTCGACCGCCGCTGCCTGCACCAGCGCGTGGCCCCACTTGCGTTGCATGGCTTCGACGCCGCGCGGATTGCCGCTGACGGCCGAGAGCATGGCGCGCGCGCCGCACTGGGCGGTCTGCGCCGTAAAGACGACATAGAACCAGATATCGCGGGCGGTCATGGGCGTCGCTCTTCCTTCGGTTCGCTGGCGGGCTGGCAGCGGTAGATGGTCTCGCAGTGCACCGGTGGTGACGCAATGGTGACAGAGCTGGGGCCGCGGATCAAGCCTTTTGGCAAGCCGCGGCGTTGGCCCGCCACCGTGCCGCGAATCCACATCCAACCGTGCGATAGGGCATGGGAATCTGCCAAGCGGCCGCCGCACCGCGAAGGGGCGGTTCACATTGACCTTGCCGCCTCGTTTACGGTATCTTCACGGGTTCGGTCCGTCGCGTAGCGTTCGCATTCAGGCGCAACAGACGTCCGGGAGGCAGCATGGCATATCAGGTTCGGGCGGTTGCGGGCGCCTCTGGCGGCGCGAGGCTCTGCCCTGCCAGCCTCGCCACGGCCATCGCGCTGTGGTCGGTGGTTGGCGCGCTCGCGGCGTGCAGCTCGCCGGTCGCCAAGACGACGGCAAAAGACGTGACATCCTCGGATGTTTCCGCGACTGACACGTTCAAGGGCGAGCTGCCCCCCGGCGCCGTCTGCGTCCCCGGCAGCACCGACGGCTGCGCCACCAGCCAGCACGTCAAGCGCTGCTCGCCCGACGGCAGCGGCTATGTCTCTGAATTGTGCACGGATCCCGACGGCAACACGACCGCCTGCTACAACCCCGGCGTCTGCGCGCAGTGCCAGATCGGCGCCAAGCGCTGCAACCCGGACGACTCGACGCAGGTCGACAGCTGCTCCGGCGATGGCGTCTGGCAGAAGACCGATGTCTGCGATGCTGCACAGGGATTGCAGTGCACCGCCTCCGGTTTGTGCCAGAAGGCCTGCGACGTCAACGTGAAGGCCAAGAGCTACGTCGGCTGCTCCTTCTGGGCCACCGACCTCGACAACGCCTTCGTGCCGGGCGGCAACCGCGGCTACTTCGACGCGGCCAACGCGCAGTACGCGATCGTGGTGTCCAACCCCTCGGACAAACTGTCTTCCTTGGTGACGATCGACAACAACGAAGGCCCGCAGACCACCGATGTCAACGGCGCGCTGCTGGACAATTCGCCGTTGGCGCCGGGAGAGCTGCGCGTGTTCAACCTCCCGCCGCGCAACATCAATGCCACGACGCAGGAGCCGCTGGCCTGGCGCGTGAACGCCACGTCGCCGATCGCCGCCTACCAGTTCAATCCGCTGGAGAACGTGGGTGTGTTCTCGAACGACGCCTCGCTGCTGCTGCCGTCCGAGATGCTCGGCAAGTGGTACCTGGCGATGTCGCGCGAGGAAAGCTTCTCGATCTTGCGCGGTTTTGTCACCGTGGTCGGCGCATCGGGCGGCACGACCAACGTGACCGTGACGTTCTCGCCGACGACGTTGCGAACGCTCAAGAGTTCGGACGGGACCATCAAGTCCTACGACTGCCGACCGGGATCGACCAGCCAGCAATGCTCCGCGGAATTCGTGCTGAATCAATGGGATACGCTCAACATCGAGACCGACGAGGTCGGCGGCGACCTGACCGGCACCGAGATCTTCGCCGACAAGCCGGTCGCGGTCTTTGCCGGCAGCGAAGCCGCCAACGTGCCGAACACCAACCATTGCCTGACCGACGCGTGCACCGACGCGCAGATCCAGAAGGGCGACAAGTGCGGCGTGTGCGAGTGGGACGGCAAGACCACCTGCAACAACAACGACCACTGCTCGCAGTTCATCACCTGCTGCGCGGACCACCTGGAAATGCAGATGTTCCCCATCAAGACATGGGGTTACCAGTACGTGGGCGTCAAGCTGTTCCCGCGTGGCAAGGAACTCGACGCCTGGCGCATCATGGCCGCGACCGACGGCACCAAGATCGCGCTGTCGCCGACGCAGAAGAACGAAAAGGGCGAAACTGTTGCGATTCCCGTGCTGGACAAGGGCGAGTGGTTCGAGTTCCAGTCGATCAGCAGCTTCGAGATCATCGCCAAGCACGACGACGGCACGCCGGCGCCGATCATGGTCGGCCACTTCATGGCGAGCCAGGACGCGCCGGACCCGAACGTCGACGGCGCGCAGGATGGCGATGCCGGCACCGGTGACCCCGCATTCCTGCTGGCAATTCCTGTGCAGCAGTGGCGCGAGAGCTACGTGTTCCTGACGCCGAACAAGTACTCGATGAACTACATCTCGATCGCGGCGCCCATCGATGCCGACGTGTCGTTCGACGGCGCGCCAATTGCGCCGGACCTGTTCCAGAACATCACCAAGAACTACAAGTTCACGCGGCTGTTCGTGAATCCCGGACCGCACACGGTCAAGGCGGCGCCCGTCAAGCAAGCGGATGGCACGATGCAGCCGCGCACTTGCGCTGTCGATGTCTATGGGTTCGATCAATACGTGTCCTATGGCTATCCGGCCGGTCTGGACTTGAAGGACCTGGCTTTCGTCAAGGAACCCGGGGAGTAGCGCCTCGCGCGCACACCTTTCGGGCAGGAGGATTCATGCGGACGTGGGCAGGCGGTGCGACGCGCGGGATGGCCGCATCGATAATGCTGTTTTGCATGGTCTTTCTCGGCGGCTGCTCTGGCGGCGCCGCGACGACGGCCAAGGCTGGCCAACCGAAAGCGGACATCGCCGGCAGCCAGGACGTGGCGCCCGCGGGTGACGTGAGCGCCACGACCGACGCCAAGGGGCCAGCGGCAGACGCGGCCGCTGCCAAGCTCGCGCTGCTGGGCGTGTCCCCCGCGCAAGGCAAGTCCAGCGGCGGCACGACGGTCACGCTCACCGGCACCGGCTTCGCCGACGGCATGCAGGTCCTGGTCGGCGGCACGCCGATGGACGGCTCCGCGGTGTTCGTGCTGGACGCGACGTCAGCGCAAGTGCAGATGCCGCCTCACGATACTGGGCTGGTCGATCTGACGGTGGCGGTGCCGGGGCCCGGCCCGAAGGATCCGGCGATCACCAGCAAGCTGCCGGGCGCCTACTTGTACTTCAACGACCTCGTGCTGACCGCGATCGAACCGGCCAAGGGCCCGGTGGCCGGCGGCACGCCGATCACCATCAAAGGCACCGGCTTCTTGGGCAAGACCAGCGTCCTCATCGGCGGCAAGCCGGCGATCGGCGTCAAGGTCGTGGCGGACGACGAGCTCATCGCCGTCACGCCGCCCGGCCTCTTCGGCGCGGCACCGGTGCACGTCGTCAACGAGCGCGGCGCCGGGCTGATGAAGAAGGGTTTCTTCTACTTCGCCGCGCCGACCATCGCGTCGCTCAGCCCGGCGGCCGGCCCGACAGCGGGCGGCACCGCGGTCACCGTCACCGGTACCGGCTTCACCTCCGACACCGACATCGCGTTCGGGCTGGCCAAGGCGTCCGTGCTCGAAGTGGTCTCCGACAAAGTCCTCAAGATCGCTACGCCTCCTGGGCCGGAGGGCAAGACGACCGTGCTGGCCACGACGCCCTACGGCACCGGCAGCCTCGCCGGCGGCTACGTGTACTCCGACGACCAAGGCCAGGCAGCCACGAAGATCTTGTCGATCGCGCCGGCCAAGGGCCCCCTCGGCGGCGGCCCCGCGGTGACGATCATCGCGACCGGCCTGGTGTCCGCCAGCGACACCACCGTCCTGTTCGGCAACAAATCCGCGATGCTCCTGTCGGTCTCCGCCGCCGCGCACACCGCCGTCGTACAGCCTCCCGCTGCCAGCGCCGCCGGCGCCGTCGATGTCGTGCTGATGACGTCCAAGGGCACCGACAAGGCCATCAGCGGCTATTTCTACAGCGACAGCTTGGAGTTGGCCTCGATCACGCCGCCCGTCGGCCCGCCGGACGGCGGCACCGCCATCGTGGTCAAGGGCACGGGATTCTCCAAGGGCAAGCCGGCCTTGCGCATCGGCGCCCTGCCGGCCGCGTCGATCACGGTCGTCAGCGACAGCGAGATCCACGCGTTCACGCCGCCCGGCAGCTCCGGCTACGTGGATGTCAGCATCGCGGTCGGCGAGGACAAGGCCGTGTTGCCGAGCGGCTTTGCGTACAGCGGCAAGAACCTCGAGATCTTCGTGCCCTACCCGAACACCGGCGCCCAAGCCGGCGGCACGCTGATCCACGTCTACGGCAACGGCTTCGCGCCGGTGATGGCCGTCACGTTTGGCGGCAAGCCCGCGACCCACTTCACGTTCATCGACCCCAGCCACGTCACGTGCAAGACGCCGCCGGGCAAGGTCGGCGCGGTCGACGTCGGTGTGCAGGTCGGCAGCGCCAGCGCCTTGTTGCCCTCTGGTTTCACGTACTTCAACCCCATGTCGCAGTACGGCGGCACCTGGGGCGCGCCGATCGACGGCTCGGTGAACCTGACCGTCATCGACGGCACGACCGCCAAGCCGGTGGCGGACGCATTCACGATGCTGTGGACCGATCCGGCGACGCCTTACCAGGGATACACCAATGCGGACGGGCAGATCACGTTCTCGGGACCGGACGTCGTCGGCAAGCAGATGGTGTCGGCGTCCAAGGAAGGCTACGAGTCGTCCTCGATCGTGCTGTTCAACGCCACCAACGCGACCGTGATGATGTCGCCGACGCCGCCGCCGACTCCGGGTTCGCCGCCGCCCGGCGATCCGCCGCCCGACGTGATCGGCAAGGTGATCGGCCTGGACAAGTATGTCTTTGTTCCCGTTGGTGATTGCACACCTGGCACAGGGCCGGCACCGACCTGCAACTACTGCACCACGGACGCCCAATGCGGCGGCACGGGCTTTGCCTGCGTCGACGTCGGCACCAGCGGCAAGCACTGCGTCGCGGACTGCTCCCTGGGTCAGGCCTGCCCCGCCACCTTCAAGTGCATGCCGCAAACCGGCGGCGGCGCAAGGTGTTTGCCGTCCAAGGGCGACCTGACCGCCGTGTGCTACCACAGCAAGGACAACATCTTCGCGCAGGACAGCAAGCCGGCCGAGGGTGCCGGCTTCGAGGCCAACGCCACCAACGACTACAACTTCAAGATCACGACGGGTTACGGCGAGATGGCCGTCGTCTGCTTCGGCGGCTACAAGTCCTTCGGCGCCCAGCTCACGGCGGGCGACACGACGGCGATGCAAGCCTTTACCGCGACTTCCATGGGCATTGCCCGGCACGTGATGGTCTCGCCGGGCGAGAAGCTGGCGCCGCTGCAGATCAAGCTCGACATGCCGCTGATCCAGAAGGCCGCGGTTCGCCTGGACAATCCACCGGTGTGGTCGCCGTCGGCGACGATTGCGACGGCGACGTGGGCGCACCTCGTGCTCGGCAGCGACGGCGTGATCCGGATGCCGTTCCAGGACTTCAAGATCATCGCGCCCTACTCGGATCCGAACCCCGATCAGCTGGTGATCCAGCAGTTGCCCGCGGCGTTTTCCGGCGAGATTGCCGATGCTTCCCTGTCGATCATCGGCCTGGTGGTGCAGATCGACGGCGCGGTGCAGCTGCCGCTGAGCCTGACGGTGAAGAACGACATCCACCAGTTGAGCAACGACGCCATGGTGCGGCGCGTGGGCGACGGCGACTTCGAGTCGGTCGATACTGGCGTGAAAAAGAACATCTACGGCATGTGGGGCACGGCGGCGAACAACCTGTACGCGGTCGGCGCCCAGGGCACGCTGGTGCACTGGGACGGCGGCGGCTGGTCGTTGCAAGCGGGCTTCGCGACGCAGGATTTGACGGCGGTGCACGGCATCGACGCGCAGCACGTGTGGGCGGTCGGCCTGGGCGGCGCGGCGGGCGCGTTCGATGGCATCGCGTGGAAGCCGACGCCGGTGCTCGCTGGAAACGTCACGCTTTCCGGGGTGTTTGCCGCGCAGGGCCCGAGCGGTCCGGAGGTGTGGGCCACCGGCCAATCGGGCGTGTACAAGCTCGGCGCCGCCGGCTGGCAGAAGTACAATCCATCCCCGTATTTGACCGGCATGGCCATCCACGGCAGCGACAAGGACCACATCTGGACGGTCGGCATGACCGGGCAAATCATGATGTGGGACGGGCAGTTGTGGAAGCTGCAGGTCTCCGGCACGTCGATCGCCTTGCGCGGCGTGTGGGCGGCCGGACCGAAGTCGGTCTATGCCGTTGGCGAGAAAGGCCAGATCCTGCACTACGACGGCGCGGCCTGGTCCGGCATGCCCAGCCCGGTCAAGACGACGCTGCAGGCGGTGTACGGCACGTCGGATGCGGACGTGTGGGCCGTCGGCGTCAAGGGCTTGATTTTGCACTGGGATGGCCAGAAGTGGCAGAAGATCGCGCTGACCGACGTCGACAAGTCGCTGTCGGCGCTGTGGCTCGATGCGGCGGGCGACTTCTTCTCGCTCGGCGAGCAGGAACTGCTGCTCGGGCCCTTGCTGGATGCCCCGGTCGACGTGATGCCGACCAATGGCGGCCAGCTGGTGGGCAACACGTTGAAGTGGAAGGTGGATCCGTCGACGGTGGAGCCGCACTTCAACTACGTCACCATCGGCATCCCGGGCATGGGCCCCGACACGCCGGTGTGGAACATCATGACGAAGGGCAGCATCAGCGAGGTCGAACTTCCTGACTTCCCGATGATTCAAGGCACGCCGGGCATCCCGAAGGGCACGCAGCTGCGGCTGACGATCATCCGCGGCTACAAGGAAGGCTTTGACATCAATGCCTATGACGGCACGGATCTGAACCAACTGACCTGGCGCTCCTGGTCGATGAACAGCTTCATGTTCACCAAGCCTTAGGCGCTGGACGGCGCGGTGCGACGGCGCCGCCTGCGGACGGATTGTGAACTGCACCCGATCGATACCTCGCATGGCCGGTTTGTTCTTGGTCTTCGCTGCCTTGTGCTGCGGCGGCTGCAGCTCCTCCGCGCCCGGCACCAAGGACGCCGGCACCGACAGCGGCACCAAGGACGGCGCGGGTCCGGACAGCACCGGCGGCGACAGCGTGGGCGCCGGCACCACCGGCACGGACGCGGCGACGAGCGACACGGCGACCGACAACCCGTTGACCGCCAGACCTTTGCGCTTCGACCAGGACCTCTACGCGGTGTGGGGCGCGGCGCCGAACGACTTCTGGGTGGTCGGCGACGGCTTGATTTTGCACAACAACGGCACGACGTTCGCGCCGATGCTGCCGCCGAGCGCCAAGACGGCGTACCGCGGCGTGGGCGGGCGATCGGCGCAGGACGTGTGGATCGTCGGCGACGGCGCGCTGGTGCACTGGGACGGCAAGGCGCTGAGCGACCAGACGGGCAAGCTGCCGGCAGGCGTGACGGGGCTGAGCGACATCCACGCTTCGGCGGACGGCAGCATGCTGGTCGCGGTCGGCAAGGGCGGCGCGGTGATCAAGCAGACGACCGAAGGCGTGTGGATGCTGCAGGAAACCGGCGGCAATACCAACGATTGGCAGGGCGTCTGGGCGCTGGGACCCGGGCAGGTGTGGGCGGTGGGCGACAAGGGGCAGGCGCTCAAGCTGTCCGGCGGCACGTGGTCGCCGACGTCGATCCCCAAGGCAACCAAGATGTTGAACGCGGTGACCGCCAGCCCGACCGGGCGCCTGTTCACCTGCGGCGACGGCGGCTATCTGGGCGCGACGAACAACGGCACGTGGGAGGCCACGCTGGCCAATGACCCGCAAAGCCGAAGCCTTTTCGGCATGTGGGCGCAGAGCGATACCGAAGCGTGGGCCATCGGCGATGACGGCGCGCTGCTGCACTACCTCGGCAAGAAGTGGAACCTGGAGGAGATCGCCGGCACCTACATGAAAGTCAAAAGCTTTCGCGGAATGTGGGGCATGCCGTTCAAGAAGGGCGACACGCCATTCGCGATCGCCGTGGGCCTGGGCGGCGCCGGCGTGACGTTGCAGGACGCGAAATGGCAGGACTTTCGCGCGGAGACCGTCGCGGATCTGCTGAGCATTGCGCCCAAGGCCGACGGCGGCTTCTTCGCCTGTGGCCAGAGCGGCCTGTTGCTGGAAAGCAAGGATGGCTCCTCACCTTTCTATGATCTCGCTGCGCCGGTCACGGCCGCGGATTTGTACGACGTGGTCGATGCCGGCGGCGCTTGGGCTGTGGGTGCCGGCGGCATCGTGGTGCACAATGGCGTGGTGCAAAAAGTTGCGGGCGGCAAGGACTTGCACGGCATCGCGGCCTTGAACAGTGATCAGTTGATCGCGGTGGGCGATGGCGGCACGGCTTTCGCGATTGGCATGGGCATCAACGCCGGCCTGGCACCGATTGCCGAGACGACGGGCACGCAACTGCCTTTGCGCTCTGTGGCTCACGGCGGAACGCTCGTGTTGGCGGTGGGCGACATCGGCACCATCTTGAACCGCGATATCAACGGCAAGTGGACGCCCGAAGACAGCGGCGAGACCGCCAACCTCGTGCGCGTCATCGCTTGGGGCGACGGCGAGGCGATGGCCGTCAGCGACAGCGGCGTCATCCTGCTGCGCCAGAACGGCGCGTGGAAGAAGGTGTTCGACGCGCCCGGCCTGTTCCTCTACGGCGCGACGCGGCGGCCCGACGGCACGCTGATCGCGGTGGGCTGGGCCGGCACGCTGGTCGTCGGCAGCACGGACGCGCCGTTCCAGAAGCTCGCGAACAACCTGCCGAACATCCTGTTTGGCATCGCGAGCGGCCCGGGCGGCACGGTCGCGGTAGGCAAGAAGGGCGGCATCTACTCGGTCGCGGAGAAGCTGCCATGAAGCGGTTGTCGCTGGCAGTTCTCCTGGTCGCGTGCGCGCTTGCGGCTTGCTCGAACAAGACGGGCGGTGCAGCGGGTGCGGATGTCGTTGCGGCCAAAGACGCGACGCTGGGCGATGTTCCGGCCGCGGTGGACGTGACGGAGACGCTCGACACGGGCGCCCCGCCCGCCGACACGGCTGCGCCGCAAACTACTGGACTTTGGACGCAAATCGCCATTCCCGGCAACCCCAACACCAGCCTGCACTCGGTCTGGTCGGACAGCACGACGCGAGTCCTCGCCGCGGGCAGCGGCGGCACCGTCCTGGGCTACGATGGCGCGACGTGGTCGGTGCTGACCGCCGACCACTTCCCCACGCTCAACGCCGTCAGCGCAGCGCCCGGCGCCACGACTGGATTCGCGGTCGGCATCGGCGGCGCGATCGCGCAGGCCACCAGCCAGGACGGCAAGCCCGGCAAGATCTGGGGCGCGCCCGGCGGCTGCCAGAAGCCCGCGGACTGCAACGACAACGATGCCTGCACCACGGACGTCTGCGAGGCCGGCACCTGCGTGCACGGCGCCTCGGGCGCGCCGGGCTGCTGCGGCGGCGCGGTGTTCGCCGACAGCTTCGACAAAGGGCTGGGCAACTGGACCGTCACCGACAGCTACAGCGCGGCCAAGATGGGCGGCGTCGTCTGGTCGGCCGCCGCGATGACGGGCAAGGACGGCGGCGCGCGCTTCACCAGCCCGCCGTCGGCCGCGTACTTCGGCCGCACCGACGTGCCCTGCCCTGGCAAACCGGGCACGTTCTGCCCCACGTTCGACAACGGCAACGTCGTGGGCGCCACGCTGCTCTCGAAGGAGTTCACGCTGCCCAAGGCCGAGAAGGTGCTGCTGTCCTTCCAACTGCTGCTCGATGTGCAGCAGGGCTATTACGACCAGCTGCAGATCTCCGTCATCGCGCAAACCGGCAAGGTCGTGGTGTGGGACAAGTACCAGCAGCTGCAGAGCGGCAGCACGGACGGCGCCTTCAAGCTGCAGACCATCGACCTGACGCCGTATGCGACGCAGAAGGTCCGCATCGAGATCTTGTTCAATTCGATCAGCGCTTTCGACAACGGCGGCGAAGGCGTCTACCTGGACGATCTGCTCGTCTCGACCACCTGCGCGCCATCGAGCAACTCCGGCAAAGGCATCACGGATGCGACGCTTTTTGGCGTCTGGGCCTCCGGCGACGACGACGCATGGGCTGTCGGCGAGGGCGGCACCATCCTGCACTGGGACGGCAAGAAGTGGATCTCCGCGACGAGCGGCGCGCCCAAGGACATCTTCGGCCTGGGCGGCAGCGTGGCCGGCGATGCCTATGCCGTTGGCGATCAAGGCCTTGTCGCAACCCTGAACAGCTGGGGCATCTCGGCGGTCTCGGTGCCTCCCGTCTCCGCGCTGCGCGCCATCGCGGTGGGCCCTTCGAGCCCCGGCGGCCCGGACCACACCGTCGCGGTCGGCGATGGCGGCGCGGTGCTCGAGAGCGACGGCAGCAGCTGGACGATCGCCGATCCCGCGGTCTTCCAAGGCTCCCCGCTGCGCGGCGTCGCCGCCGCGGGCAACGGCGGCTTTGTGGCGGTCGGCGGCTATGACGGCTACGGCCAGATCTTCACCAAGCCAGCCGGCGGCGCCTGGAAGCAGGCCATGACCGTCTCCGGCATGTTGTACGGCGTCGCGGCCACCGGCCCCACCACCGCGTTCGCCGTCGGCGCCGCCGGCCTCCTGGTGGAGCGCAACGGCGACGCCTGGACCGAGTCCCCCGGCGCGCTCGGCTACGACAACGTCAACGCCATCTACGCGCTCTCGCCGCAGGACGTCTGGGTCGTGGGCAACAGCGGCTTCTCCTCGCACTACGTCGCCGGCACCTGGCAGCCCATCCCCGCGACGCTCGGCGCCAACCTGACCGGCGTGTGGGCGGCCAGCGGCAAGGATGTCTATGCTTGCGGCCTGTTGGGCAGCATCGCGCACTACGACGGCAGCAAGTGGACCGACATGTCTGGCCCGCCCGCCGTCGATTGGACCGCCATCTGGGGCCGCAGCGCCGACGAGATCTACGTCGGCGGCAAGGGCGGCATCGTCGCGCGCTGGGATGGCACGGCGTGGAAGATCATCACGCAGCCGATCACGGCGACGCTGCGCAACGTCTGGGGCACCGCGAAGGACGACGTCTGGGCGGTCGGCGAGAAGGGCTCCATCTACCACTTCGATGGCGGCGGCTGGAGCTTCTCGGCCATCGATCCCTACGAGATTCCAGATCAAAAGCCCTACAAGGTCGAGTCGACGCTGCTGGCCGTCTGGGGCGCGTCCAAGACCGACGTGTGGGCCTCCGGCCTGCCCGATGCCAATGGTCACGGCACGTTGGTGCACTACGACGGCGCCTCGTGGAAGTACGTGCCGGCGCTGCAGAGCGAGAGCCGGACGGTGCGCGCGATCTGGGGCTGGAAGGCCGATCGCATGCTGCTGGCGGGCACGCAGGGCATGGTCTACCTGTGGAACGGCACGGAGTTCGCGGAGTTGCATCCACAGACAATTGCGACGCTTTTCGGCATCACCGGCTTTGGCAAGGATGCTTTGCTGGTGGGGGACATTGGGACTGTGCTACGGTTTTCACCGCCGTAACCGCGGCCTTCGGGGGATTCGAATGCAAGGCAAGTGCAGATCAACGGGAGCGATCGCCGCGCTGGCGCTGCTGTGGCTCCTGGCCGCGTGCAGCGAGACCGTGCAAGGCGGCATCATCGTGGGCACCGACGCCAAGTCGGACACGGGCAACTACGTGTTCGGCGACGCCAAGAGCCACCCGGACGCCTCCGACGGCACGGTGACCGACAACGGCACGGTCGCCGACGGCACGACGACCGACGCGGTGGCGACCGGCAAGCTGGTCTTCGGCATCGCCAATGACGATTTCGGTGGCACGTGCGACACGCTGTGCGCGCTGCAGATCAACCAGAACGGGCAGCGCAAGTTGCTGGTGAAGTACACGATCGGCGACCAGCCGGTGCCGGGCACTCTGATCGAGTTCGTGCTCAAGGACCCGGCGACGACGCTTGGCTCGATCCTGACGCCGAACGTCGCGACCGACGAGACCGGTCTGGCGGGCGCCGACGTCAAGGCGGGCAACGTGGTCGGCACCTTCGACGTGCTGGCGCGCGTGCCGGACGATCCGGGCGCGGGCACGCTGGAGTTCCAGCTGCACGTGGCCAGCAAGGCCAAAGGACCGCTGGAGATTACGCTGCATTACGCCGGCAGCTCCTCGCTGAGCACGTTCGGCGCGGTCAAGGCGCGGCTGGCCAAGCAGGACGGTTCGGGCCAGCCGGCGTGCGCCGGGATCAGCCTGGGCGACGAGACCGACGCCGCCGGCAACCCGCTGCAGTTCGCCTGGGAAAGCCCGCCGAACCTCAAGTGGGACAAGCCGTGGACCATCAACTACCCCGGCTTCTCCTCCTGGCTGCCCCAGGACGGCACGCCGGTCAGCTTCACGATCGTCGGACTCGCGTCGGCCAGCTCCACCAGCACACCGCTGGCGGGCGGCTGCATCGACACCGGCGCCACGGTGAAGTGGGACCCGGTCAGCAAGACGCTGCAGGGCGACAACGTGCTCATCGTGGTCAAGGACATCCCGCCGCGCTTGAAGGGCACCTACGACCTGACGAACTACATCGATCTCGTCAGCATCCTGCCGCCCAATGTCGAGGCGATCTTCAAGGATGTGCTCGACATCGTTTCGGATCCGGTCGCCGGCCTGCTGAGCCTGGTGTGCAAGCTGAGCAACGGCAGCCTCGACTCGCTGTGCAAGAACATCTTCACCGACCCCAAGACGCCGGACATCAAGAGCCTGGCGCAGCCGTTCGGCGGCATCATCGTGAAGTTCCTGGACGCGATCCTGCTCTCCTTCCTGCCCGCCAACGTCAAGAGTGCGCTGTCGACCGGCGCCGACCTCGCGGAGATCCTGCAGAACCTGCGCATCGACGGCACCCTCGAGTTCGATGCCGAACCAGACAACACCGGATTCTTGGACAAGAAGTACACCAAGGAGAACTGGAGCTCCGTCACCTACAAGTGGTCGCTTGGCCAGTCGTGCAGCGCGCAGGACCCGAAGTGCGGCCTCAAGACCTTCAACATCGAGGCCTTCCAGCCCGACGCCATCGTCGGCAGCTTCGATTTGTGGCGCGACGCGTTCAAGAGCGAGATCAAGATCGCCAAGCACGGCCTGAACATCAAGTGGGGCGCGCTGGTCAATTACGTCGTGCAGAAGCAGCTTTTGCCGCTGATGACCTACGATCCCGCGGATCCGTCGGCGCCGACCATCGACTCCTACGCCAAGCTGATCAAGAGCCTGCTGGCCGGCAAGCAGTGCCTGGTGAAGGACACCTGCTGCGATGACTTCGGCAAGCAGCTCGCGGGGCAGCAGTCGCTCATCAGCGCGGACTTCCTGGCCTCGACGTGCGAGCTGATGATCACGCTCGGCACCGGCTTCCTCGAGTCGCAGCTGACCAGCCTCGATGTGAACAGCGGCGATCCGACCAAGAACTCCGGGCTTTTGCTGGCGGCCGACCACTGCCCGATCTTCGATGTCGACAACGACCAGTACGTCGACGGCATCGGCGCGCAGAGCCTGATGTGCAACTGGGACATCTCGCTGACCATCGGCGGCACGACGCAACCGATGAAGGGCAAGTTCTACGCGACGCGGCAGCAGTAACCGCTACGGAATGCCGAGTTGGCTCTTGACGAGCCCCGGCCGCGCCGCAATCCACGCGTTCATCTCGACGATGCTCGACTGGTAGTACGCCAGCGACGATTCCCGTTTCGTATCGGCCGACTGCACGGCATCGATCTGCGCGTGCCACTGCTTGGCCAGCCCGGCCATGTCCATGGCCTGGTACGCGGCGATCGCGGTCGACACGTGCGCCTTGAACGCCGTCCAGCACGCGTCGCTCTTCTGGCAGCGCATCAGCAGCGTGTCGCCGCCTTCCTGAGGGTCGGCGGGCAGCGGCTTGGTGACGTCGACGATGCCGTTGCCGTCCGAGAAGCTGAGGTCGGTCGACCACGGAATCAGCCGGAACAGGCCATCGAGGCCGCCCGCGAGAAAGTGGTTGTGCGAGCCCCAGATGCCGTACGCGTAGTTGTCGCGCTCCGCAATCAGGGCCTCGATCGCGCAGAAGGTCAGCCATTGCTCGGTGTCGAGGTGGCCCTTCATGTCCGCGAGAAGCGTCGCATCCTTGGCCGCCTCCATGGCGCCAAACAGCTTGAGCAGGTCGGTCTTGGCCGGGTCGCCGACCTGCACGAGCATGCCGTCCTCGCTGCCGGGCAGCCACTCGCTGCCCCAGTCGACCTCGTACAGCGAGCTTGCGTTGGCGCCGAAGTAGCTCTTGAGGAACTGGTCGTCCGTGCTCTCCAGGTTGGCATACGGCCCGTACGCCTCGCCGTTCAGGGTCACGGTCGCCGTGTTGCACTTGGAGGCCGGCATCTTGAGCGCCGCGTACAGGGCGTAGGCCAGCCGTTCGCGCAGGCCGGTCGCGTCGTCGACCATGTTGTTGAGGGTCAGCTCCTTGTAACCGCGGAATTTCAGGCCAGGAACCCACTTGTTGAACTTGACCTTGAACGCCGCCTTCTGCGGGATGACGCGGTACGTCGAGCTGCCCTTGCGGCGCAGGCCGACGTCGGCAAACGTCTCGCCTTCGCAGGTGAACGCCGCGTGGACCCAGGTCGTCTTGGTCGCATCGCTCGGGTCCATCAAGACGGCCATCGCGTCAGGGCCGACGACGAGCTCGAACTTTGGCATGTAATCGGGATCATACAGGTTTGGCTTGGGCGGCGCGGTCGCGGCGTCCACGGCCACCGCATCGGTCGCGGCATCCGGCAGCGCGGGCGCATCCTGTCCGGCATCCGCGCTCGCCGCATCCGGCGGTGCGGCAGCGTCGGGGACATCGGCGATGCTCGCGCTGTCGAGGACATCTGCAATATCCGACACATCGCCGGCATCGGCCAGGTCGGCAGCATCTGGGGCGGCGGCGGTATCCGCAACGCCATCCGCGGCATCCGGACCCGCGGCGACGTCCACGGCGATCGCTGCGTCGGAATCTGCAGGCGGCGCGGCCACATCCACCGGGCCGGCATCCGGCACGCCCGGCGCATCGGGCGCTGCATCCACCGCGGCGATGGCATCGGCGTCCGCAGCCGCATCCTTGCCAGCGACGACCGCGGCGGGCACGGTCTCGAGCGTGTCCGAGCAGCCCGCCAGCGCCGCCGCCAGCCACGCCGCCGCCAGCCACCGCCCCGTCTTGCCCTGGTTTCGCCGCCTGTCCATGTCCACCTCTTGTCCACCTCCGGGACGCGCGCGGCCGCTGCTGCTACGGCAGCGGATTCTCGATGCAAGTCCAGCTAGCGCCCACCGTCACATCGTCGATGGTCCAGGAGCCGACGGCCAGCACGGTATCCCCGGCAGGCACGGAAAAGCCAATTCGGAATCGGAAGTTAACACTCTTGTACTTGGAAACGTCGTAGGCAAACCGCGTCCACGCCTTGTCGTTCACCAGCTCTTCTTTCTGCGCATGCCACAAGGTGTGCCACTTCGCGCCGTCAAAGACATCGACATGATTGACCATGTACGGCTCCATGTCGGCCTGCAGCCAGCGCCAGAACTCCAGGGCCGGATACGTCAGGCCCGTCGTGTCGATGGGCGGCGACGTCAAGTAGCGAAACGCGTGCGCTTCGCGCTTGGCCACGCCGCCGAGGACCACGCCGGCCACCATGTTGTCGCTGCCGGGGCTGTGATCCACGCCCGGATCGCCCGGCGGCAGGTTGCCGACGGGTCCTGGCTGCGCCGCGCCCACCTGCCACTCCTCGTCGAGGGTCCAGCCCTTGGCGTTGCCGCCAGAGAAATCCTCTTTGAAGACGTAGAGCGGCTGATGCGTGCAGGCACCAGCGCTGCAGACATCCTGCGTGCACGGATCGCCGTCGTCGCACAGGGGCGGGTGCGTGCAGCCCAGCTTGGGGTCGCAGACGTCCGCGGTGCACGGGTCGCTGTCGCTGCAATCGAGCGCCGCGCCGGCACAGGCGCCCGTCGTCACGTTGCAGACCTCGCCGAGCGTGCAAGCGCTGCCGTCGTCGCACGCCTTGGCGATGCCTTCGGGCGTGTGCGAACAGGCGGCATTGGCGACGCAAGCATCGAGCGTGCAAGCGTTCTTGTCGTCGCAACCGTTGGCGGCGCCAGCGACGCAGACCGTGCCGGCGCATGCGTCGTCCGCGGTGCAGGGGTTGCCGTCCTCGCACGCGCCCGCGCTCGCCTGGTGCACGCAGCCGAGCGCATCGGCGGTCGCGGCGACGGCCAGGCCCGCGGGCGCCATGGAGATGCAGAAATCGACCGTGCACGGATTGCCGTCGTCCGCGCACAGCTTGGCGCTGCCGCCGATGCAGTAGTCGCCGGCGCAGAGATCGGGACCGGTGCACGGGTCGAAGTCGTCGCAGGCGCCGCCGCTCGCCACGTGGATGCAGCCGCCGGGTGCGACGCAGCTGTCGCTGGTACAGACATTCCCGTCGTCGCAGCTCGGCGCAGGGCCGCCGACGCAGACCAGCTTCATGGCGACGCCGATGCTGCAAGCGTCCCAGACCGTGCAGACGTTGCCATCGTCGCAGGACGCGCCAACGTACAGCACCTTGTGGGCGCAGCCAGCGGCCTGCGTGCAGCTGTCTGCCGTGCAGGAATCCAAGTCATTGCAGGCTGCTGCGAGCGGATGCGTGCAACCGGTCCCGGCAACGCACAGGTCGTCGGTGCACGTGTCGTTGTCATTGCAGTCGATCGGCTGCGTGCCCGTGCACACGGTTCCGACGCACAAGTCGACTTTCGTGCAAGGGTTTTTGTCATTGCACGGTCCGGTCGACGCCACCTGGATGCAGCCGCTGACAGCATCGCACTTGGCATCCGTGCACGGGTTCGCATCGGGCGCGCAGACGACGGGCGCGCCCTTGCACGCGCCGGACACGCAAACATCGCCGGTGGAACAGGGATCTCCATCATCGCACGCGGTGTTCGCGGCGACCGCCGCGTGCTGGCAGCCCAAGCCTTCGGCGCAGGTGTCGGCGGTGCAGGCGTTGCCGTCGTCGCAATCGGGCGTCGGGTCGCAGAAGAGCGCCACGTCGGCGCCGGCGTCCACCGCGTCCGCTGGCGCGGCGGCATCTGGCGCGTCGGTGCCCACCGCCATGTCAGCAGTATCTGGGGCATCCCCAGCGTCGCTGGCGGTGGCCGCGTCGGCGGCGTCCGCTGCGTCCATCGCGTCCGAAGCGTCCCATGCGTCGGCTGCCGGCGCGGCGTCGGTTGCATCGGCGCCATCCGCCTGATCCGCGGCAGCGTCGACAGGTGCCGGCGCGTCCGCATCCGCTGCGTCGCTGCCAGCCAGGTCCGGTCCAACGACGTCAGGTCCAGCAACGTCAGGCGTTGCGGCATCGGGCGCGAGGAGTACGTCGACGCGCGCCGCGCCAGGTCCGGCACTGTTCCCGGAACATCCGCAAAGCACGGCGCAAAACCACGCTGCGCACGCGGCCCATGCTTCGTACCGGCGTCGGCTCTGCACCATCCAGGCTCTCGCTCTTTGTGCGGTGGTCGGCGCTACAAGGCCTGCGCGCTGACGAACGTGTACCCCGCGGCCTTGATCCCGGCAACCACGGCCTTGAGCTCGGCGAGCGGGTAGTAGGGGTGGAAGAAGAAGCTCGCGACCCCATCGCGGATGACGAGGTTGTTCTGCGCGCTCAGGATCAAGTCTTTCGCGAGGCGCGGCGGGTGGTTGTTGTACTCGGCGGGTTCGTAGTTGCCCAGGTTCTCCGGCGTGACCTGCCAGCCGTAGATGTCCGTGACCGCAAACGGATAGAACAGGCTGACGCTGTGCGCCGGGTCCGGCGGCGTCAGCCCGAGATCGCCGCCGAAGAACAGCCCGGCCTGGTATGCCTTGCCGATGACCGTCTGGATCGCCTTGGAATCCGTCGAGGATCCAGCGTAGTGCGGGTACTCGAACATCGTCGGCGCGGCAAAACCCGCCGCCTTGATCTCGGCCTGGCCGGCCTGGACGCGCGCAATGGCCATCGCCGCCGAATCCCCCGGCACCGGGCCGTCGTACACCACGTTGTCGTCCGCGTCGATGTGGGTCAGGAAGAACTCGAAATCGTCCGCCGTCACGCTCGAATACGGGTTCTTGAGGTCGCCGAGCTGGTGCGTGTAGCCGTGCTGGACCAGCGTCCCGCCGCGCAAGGTCGCGTATTTGATGGCGCTCTGCATGGCCGGCCGATCCGTCCAGTGGATCGTCTGCGGCACGCCGTTGTTGAGCGCTCCGAGGCCGTCCACGTACAGCGGAATCAGGGCGATGCTGAACGGCACCTTCTCGCTCCACAGGTAATCGACCATCGCGCGGAATTCCAGCGGATCTTCCGTCGGGTTCACGTCCTCCAGGCGCAGCAGCGCGCGGTGCCGGACCGGGGTCTGTGGCGCGAAGACGTCGAACAGCAGGTCGCAGAACACCAGGTAGCGGTCATCGGGGCCGATGTAGGCGAAAGGATTCTCTGCAATGTACGTCAGTTGCAGGGAGCGCACGGCCCACGGCAGCGTCGTCCCGTCCTTGCGCACCGCGCTCGCCAGCGTCGTGACCAGCGCGGGGTCGATCGTGCCGACCTCGACCAGCCCGGCGCCGTTGCTGGCATCGCGCGACAAGGACACGTCTTTGTAGACGACCGTCGCGATCGGGCTCAGGTCGAACCACGTCACGCTGTAGCCGTAGGTCGCCTGGAAGTCCTTGGCGCGGTCGACGAGCTGCCAGATGTTGTCGCAGATCCACAGGACCGGCACGGTGTTCGCCAGCACGTCGTCGAGGAACTGGGTCGGGATCGGCTCGCCAAAGCTCGAGCCGACATAGATGACGCCCTGGTACGCGTTCAGGTCGCCGGCGACGTACTGCGCGACCGGCTTGGTGGCGACCGGACCGAAGTGCGAAGCGAGCGTGCGCGCGCAGATGGCGTAGAGCTCACCGAGCCAGCCGTAGCTGGAGGACGTGTCGTACAGCACCAGCACGCCGGACGGCTTGCCTTGCAGCAGTTTCGCGGGCTTGCGCGCCTGGCGCAGATCCCTGCCCTGGCTGGGCGGCAGCAGCGCCACCGGCCGGCCGTTGCGCACGGCCAGGCGCGGCTGCACGCCGAGATCCGCCGGCAGGCGATTCTGGCTGGTGCGCGCGACGGTCGGCACGTGGGCGACGGGCGCTGGCTGCTGCTGCGAGACCCGAGGCGTGGCCGGCAGTTCCGCGACGCCGCAACCGCAGGCGGCCAGCACCAGCAGCAGCCACGCCGCCAGCTTGCGCTTGTCCACGGGTCGATTCATCGCAAAAGTCCCTGGTTCATGAGCCGATCCTGCCAGATTCCTTGCCGTGCCGCACGTTTGACGATGCGGATCCGCCTAGGGATGCGAGTCCCTCATCGCCTGCCGCAGCACCGCCTCCTGATCGAGGTGCAGCGCCTTGGCCTCCAACGGCGCGGGCAGCCCGGACGGCAGCCCGAGCTTCATGCGCATCCACCCGAGCAGCTGCGCCGCCGGCCCTTGGGGGTCCGCCGCGGCCGCCGGTTGCAGCAGCGCGGTGCTCACGAAGAAGCGCCGCGTGCGGATCTTCTGGATGCCGAGCGCAAGGCGGATCGCCATCTCCGGCCCGACGTCGCGGCGGTAGCGGGCGAGATCGGCGGCAGGCGGCTGGAAGTCCTTGCGGCCCGTGATCATCTCGCCGATGGCCTTGGCCCAGGTCGACGCCAGCAGCGCGTAGCCGTCGAGGGTCAGGTGCACCTCGTCGACGATGGCCGGCGGCCCCATCACGCCGTGCGGCTGCTGAGCGATGAAAAGATTGCGAAAATCCACAAAGGCAATGCCATGCGACTTCGCCGTCGCGCGCCAGTACTCGCCGCGGTCGGTGATCTCGGCGGCGGAGCGCTCCAGCTGCTGTGCCGCCCAGCGCAGCTTGGCCGGACAGCCGGGCACGAGGTAGCAGGCCAGGTTCGACAAGTAGCTGACCTTGGTCTTGAGGCCGAGCTCGTCCAGGCGCGCGATGAAGTCGCAGCCCGGCGTCAGTTGGCAGGCCAGCAGGTCGCGGCGCAGGCCGGACATCGCGGCGAGCGCCCGGTCCGGCGGCTCGCGGCTGCGATCGAAGTCGATGCCGTCCAGGACGCTGCGCACCGGGCTGGCGATCACGACGCGCGCCCCGGTGGCTTGCGCGGTCTCCACCACGAGGTCGGTCCACTGGCCGAAGGTCGACCAGGGGCAGCGCTCCGGGCTGCCGCGCTCCATGCCTTCGCTGACGCGCAGCGCGCCCACGTGCTCGGGCCCGAGCAGGCGCACGACGTAGAACAGCCTGGAATGACCCACGATCCAGCGCCAGGCGGCATAGGCCTGCGGGTGGTTGTGCGGGGCGCACATCTCCTCGTCGAGGTCGAAGCGATCGTTGGCTCCCTGGTAGAAGACCACGAAATCCGGCTGGAAAGGCGCAATCGACAGCAGGTAGTAGTAGCTGTCCATCACGAAGCTGCTGGTGTGACCCATGTTGACGACGGTGATGCGGCGGCCGGGAAAGGCGGCGCGCAGCAGGTCGTGCAGGATGGTCGGCGGCGCGCCGGCGTAGCCCCAGGGGCAGCCGACCATGCTGGACTCGCCAAACGTGAAGATGCGCAGTTCATTCGGGGCTTTTTCGACGGGAAGCGGCTTGCCGCTGGCGGCCTCCGACTCGCGCCCCGAGGGCCGGCCATTCACCAGCGGCAACCGGCTCAAATAGACGCCGTCGCGCAATTGGATCGGGGCAAAGTGCGGAAAGGCGACGCGCGCCGCGACTTCCAGCAGCAGGAAGGTCACGACCAGCGAGGCCAGCGCCAGCAGCAGGCGCCGCAGCAACAACAGACGACGTCGCGGGTCGGAAGACAAGGCGGGCGTTCTCGTCGGCTCCCCGAAAAAGGGATGCTGGCAGGCTACGCTGCGCCCGGTAGGCTGGCAAGCGCGGTCCGCCACCGGCACAGGGCGCTGGCGCGCAGGCTACGACATCGCATAGGGATCGACGTCGACCACCAGCTCCACGCCGGCCGGCAGCTGGCGGCCGGGCCCTTGCAGCGCGCGCCGCAGCCAGCCGTGCAGCGCCTTGCGGTCCTGTGAGCGCAAGAGCGCATGCGCCCTCGAGATTCCCCGCAGCCGCGCCAGCCCGGCCGCGACTGGACCGCGCACCTCCGCGCCCCAGCCGCGCAGCGCGTCGACCACCAGCTGCAAGGCGGCGTGCGCCCGCTCCGCGTCCTCGTGCCGCGTCTCCAGCAGCGCCAGATGACTCGAGGGCGGATAGCCGGTCAGCGCGCGCTGGCGCAGCTCCCCCGCGATGAACCCTTTGTGATCATGGCGCAACGCCGCATCGATCGCCGGATGCTCCGGCGCGTAGGTCTGCACCAGCACGCGCCCGGGCTTCTCGCCGCGCCCAGCCCGGCCCGCCACCTGGGTCAGCAGCTGGAAGGTGCGCTCCGCCGCACGAAAGTCCGGGACGCGCAGCCCGGTCTCCGCCAGGACGACGCCGACCAGCGTGACCGCCGGAAAGTCATGGCCTTTTGCCAACATCTGCGTGCCGACCAGGACATCGAGCTCCCGGCGCGCGAAGCGATCCAGCGTGTCGAGGAGGCGCTGGCCGACCGCGGTGTCGCGGTCGAAGCGTCGCACGCGCAAGCCAGGAATCTCATGGGCCAGCAGGTCTTCGATGCGCTCCGTGCCGGCGCCGATGCCGACCATGTGGTGGCCGTGGCAGTGGGCGCAGGACACGTCGGCCGGCACCGAGAAGTCGCAGTAGTGGCAGCGCAAACGGCGCTGACCCTGGTGCAGCGTCAGCGAAATCGCGCAGTCCGGGCACTCTACCGCCTCGCCGCAGCCCTGGCAGAGCAGCGCGGAGGCAAAGCCGCGCCGGTTGTGCAGGATCAGGGCCTGCTCGCCGCGCGCCACCGTCTCGCGCACGGCCTCGCACAGCTCCACCGACAGCACCGAAGGCTTCTGCGTCACGAGATCGAGAACCCGAGGCGCC
>CAIXAA010000132.1 GCA_903917305.1 uncultured Myxococcales bacterium
CCCAGCGTGGGCGACGCGTTGCGATCGAGTGGCAGCGAGGTTACCGAAATTCGGATCAAGGTGCAACCCCTGGATCCCATACCGCCGCCGCCTTCGGGCCAATCCCGCTCTATACTTAGCGAGAACACTAAGCAAGCACTCACAACGCTTGCGACTGGACTGCCTGAGGGTTCTTCATTGAAAGACGCATTGTTACGTCTGGTCAATCGCGCCAGCGCATAACTACAGGGCAATGACGCGTTCCAGGGCCAGGAGCGCGAGAAACACGAAGGCGACGATCAGTGCGTATTTCGCGAGCCGCGCCGAGAGCCGGAGAAAGCGTTTGTCCCCGCTCACCATATAGGCCGCGACGCCGCTGGCGATAGCGATCGCGACCAGCACGCCGAGCAAGCGCAGAAGCAGCACTCAAGCCGCCAGAGGATAAAGGTGCGCGACCGCCTGAGGAGTCTCCTCGGCGCGCTCGAAGGTGGTGAACTCCCAGGCCGTCTGGTCGGCGAGCAGGGCGCGCAGCAGCGCGTTGTTGAGGGCGTGGCCCGACTTGTGCGCGGAGAAGGCGGCGAGCAGCGGATGGCCGACCAGGTACAAGTCGCCGATGGCATCGAGCAGCTTGTGTTTGGCGAACTCGTCCTCATAGCGCAGGCCATCGGCATTCAACACCCGATACTCGTCCATGACGATGGCGGTTTCCAAGCTGCCGCCCAGGGCAAGCCCCTGGTCGCGCATGGTTTCGACGTCCTGCATGAAGCCGAAGGTGCGGGCGCGCGCCACCTCTCGGACGTAGGATTGCTCGGCGAAATCGACCGTCACGGAAGTCCCGGTCTGGCTCACCGCAGGATGATTGAAGACGATGGAGAAGGAAACGCGAAAACCTTCGTAGGGTTCCAGCCTGGCCCATTTGTCGCCGTCTTTCACCTCGACCGTCTTCTTCACGCGCAGGAATTTCTTCGCCGCATTCTGTTCGAGGATGCCGGCCGACTGCAGCAGGAACACGAAGGGCGCGGCGCTGCCGTCCATGATCGGCAGTTCGGCGGCATCGACGTCGATGTAGAGGTTGTCTATTCCCAGGCCCGCCAGCGCCGACATCAGGTGCTCGACCGTGGCTATCCGGGTGCCGCCTTGCTCGAGACAGGACGCCAGGCGGGTGTCACCAACAGCGAAGGGGTCGGCCTTGAGATCGACCGGCGGCAGCAGATCGACCCGGCGAAACACGATGCCGGTTCCCGGCGCGGCGGGCCGCAGCACGAGCGTCACCTTGACGCCGCTGTGCAGGCCGACGCCGACGGCACTGACGAGCGTCTTGAGCGTGCGCTGTTTGAGCATTTCTGGACCGCTATGACAGGGAGGCGAATTCTACCATAGCAGGTCCGTCAGCATGCCGTCATACTCAGTCCGCCTGCTTGCGCAGGAACGCAGGAATGTCGTACTTGTCCACACCGCTCGCGGTCATGGCGTCGACTGCGGCATTGCGTGCGCTGCTGCGGCCGGACTGGAACACCGCCGGCAAGCCGAGGTCGAGGCTGCCGCTGACCGCGTCGAAGGAGCGGTCGTCGGTGCCGGTGCGCAGGCTCGGCACGACGCTGATCGCC
>CAIXAA010000133.1 GCA_903917305.1 uncultured Myxococcales bacterium
TGATGCATGCGAAGTTTGGCGTCGTGGACGGCCTGTGGTGGACGGCGGGCTCGGACAACCTCGACCCGATCTCGCGCCAGCGCAACCTGGAAGCCAACGTGGTGGGTCTCGGGGCGGCGCAGGCGCAGCAGTTGACGAACTATTTCGAGGACCTCTGCAAGGACGCCGTGGAACTGACGCTGGCCACCTGGCAGAACCGGCCGTGGTGGCAGAAGGTCGTGGGCGCGGTGGCCTGGGCGTTTCGTGCGTTTCTATAGCAATGTCGCGGCCTCACGCAGCAGCGCAGCCACCGCGATCATCGGCAGGCCTTCGATCGCCGTCGGGTCGTCGCCGCGCGCCCACTCCAGCAGGCTCGGCCCCGCCGCCTCGATGCGGTACGAACCGGCGCAATCCAAAGGCTGATCTTGCGCGACATACGCCTGCGCCTCCGCTTCGCTCAGCGGGCGCAGCCGCAGCGTCACCGGCACGAGCCGCTCCAGCAAGCGACCGTCCGGCAGGCCCAGCACCACCGCCGTGACCAGCGCGTGCTCCCGCCCTGCCAGCCGCAACAGCTGCGCCACGGCCGCCGGCTCCGTGCCCGGCTTGCCGAGCAACTCCCGGTCCAGCACGACGCCCTGGTCGGCCGCGAGAATCAGGCTCTCGGTGCCATTCGGCAGCAGTCGCGCGGCCTTGGCCTTCTCGCGGGCGTGGTGGACGATCAGCTGCGTCGCGTCCAACCCCGCGACCGGCAGTTCGTCGTACGGCGGCTTCACGGCGGTGAACGGCAGCCCGAGGCGCGCGAGCTGTGCCTGCCGGTAGCGCGACGTCGAAGCCAGAACAAGCGGAAACGGCAGGTGAATCAAGGGCATGGGCAGGACACCTAGGGGAAGGGGCGGGCGCAGCGCAGGCCGAGGATGGCCTTGAACGTCGAAGGGTTTTCGCCGCTGCGGTAGCTGGAACGGTTGTGGGCGGCGTCGATGTCGAAGCCACCGCCGCGCAGGACGCGGCTCGTGGCGCCGCTGACACCTTGAGGATTCGTTTGGTTTCCAGCGGTGTACGGGCCAAAGCCGTCGCGCACCCACTCCCAGACGTTGCCGGCCATGTCGTGGACGCCGAATGGACTGTCGCCGGCCGGTTTGGAGCCGACGGCCGCCGTCGCGCACGGCGAGCACGGCGCGGTGCTGTCGCAAGTGACCGACAACAGGCAGCTTGGCGCCGCCTCGCCCCACGGGTACGTGCGCATGGCGGCCTTGCACAGGCCATCGGCGGCAGCACTGCCGTTGAGCTCGCAGGTGCCGCGCGCGGCCATCTCCCACTGCGCTTCGCTAGGCAAATCAAAGCCCAAGCCGCGCCACTTGCAGTACTGCTGCGCTTCTGTCCAGGTGATGCAGTTGACCGGATACGCGTCCTTGCCCTCGACGCTCCAGTTGCAGTAGCTGGAGAACGCGCTGCCCTTGGGCTCCGTGCAAACCCCTGCATCGACGCAGCTTTTGTACTCGGCAACGGTCGCTTCGCTGCGGTCGATGAAGTAGGCGCCCAGGGTGACCTTGTGCTGCGGGCTCTCGTCCGGGAAGCATTGGCTGTCCTTGACCGCGTTGCAGCCCATCCAGAACGTGCCGGCGGGGACGGCGGCCATGTTGGCCGGCGCACAGAATCCATTGGAACAATTCGTGGTTGTGCAGTCGCTCGACAGGCTGCACGGCTTGGCCAGGTCGCACGGCAGCGTGTTCGGCTCGAAATGGCAGCCGGTGACGACGTCGCAGGAGTCATCCGTGCACGGCTTGCCGTCGTCGCAGGCGGGCAGCAGGCCGGACAGGCAGGCGCCGCTCTGACACAAGTCGCCGGCCGTGCAAGGGTTTCCGTCCTCGCAGGGCGAGTAGTTGGGCCGGTTCTTGAACCCGCACTGGAATTCGGGCGTGCAGTCGGCGATCATGCACGGCGCGGCAGGAATCGGGCAATCGTTCGCGGACTTGCACCCGCCCGGCGGGATGTCGTCCACCGGCACGTCCTCTGGCGCGACGTCCTGCGGACCTGCGTCCGCGGTGTCCGCCACTTCCGGCTGCGCATCTGGCAGCGAAGTCTCCGCGCCGGCATCGGCGGCGTCGTTGGTGGCGGCATCCGCGACCACGGCATCGGCGGGCGCATCGCCTGCGTCCTTGGCGTCCACCGCCGCGTCCGCGCCGCCGGAATCTGCAACCGTATCGAGGACAAGGGCCACATCTGGCCCGGCGTCGGCCGCCAGCTTCGCGTCCGGCGCGGCGTCCGGCGGCAGCGGTGCATCCGCAGCGGCGACGGCATCGGCGTCGGCAACCGCCACGGCATCCGGCAGCGCTTGCGCGGTATCTGCGGCGTCTTCGGTGTCTGCGGCATCGGGCTCGGCGTCCGCGACGGCGATCGCTGCATCCGAAACATCTTCGAGAACATCCACAGCGTCGGTCGGCGGCGCGTCGACCGCATCGCTGTCCGTGACGCCAACATCGCTCGCCGTCACGTCTGCGGCGGCATCCGCGGCGGCGGCGTCCGGCCGCGGGGCATCGTCATCGAAGGAGAGGTCGATCGCCCTGCGCGGGGAGTTCTCGTCCTGCAGGCAGCCCACCAGCGGCAGCGTCCAGAGGACGGCCGCACACAGGCCAAGGCCGCGCAGGGACGCGGAACGCGCAGAGGGCAGCATGGGCACCTCGGGCGCCGCCGATTTGCGACGCCGCGGCGCGAGTGTAAGCCCGCCGTGCGCGATTGGAAGGGCGCTCAGCCCTCGAGGGCGCGCATCAGCCTGCGGCGCTGATCCGGGAACAGGTGCTTGAACTTGATGTCCAGGGCGACCGAGGTCGGGTCGCGCGGCAGCACCTCGCCGAGCGCGCGCACCGGGGCGCCGTCCGGCAAGTCCAGGTCCATCCACACGAAACGCCCCAACTCGAGGTCGCCGGCATCGCGCAGCGACAGGCCGTCGGCGTCGATGTGGTCGACCGTCGCCTCGCAGTCGCCCTGCGCCGTCGATGGGTGCAGGCGCACGCGCGCCTCGGCCAGGCGAATGACATTGTGCGGGAGATCAATCTGTTCCAGGGATGCAGCGACGGTCATCAGGGCCTCGGTCGGCGCACGGGCGCTGGGCGCATCGTCACCCGAGGCGTGGCGGCGTCAAGAAAGCGCGTCAACCCAGTCAACTGCTTCGCCTGAAACGAGATTACGCGGAAACCGTCAGACGCCCAGCGCCTTGTCGATCGCCTCGCGCGAGAAACCCGTGATGACGTGGTTGCCGATGGCGATGATCGGCACGCCCTGCAGCTGCGAGGCTGGAATGCCGGCGCGCTGGGCGCGGGCGAGCATCTCCTCGCGGGCGCCGGGGTCGCGCTCCAAGTCCTTCTCGACAAAGGGAACGCCTTTCAACTTCAAGTATTCCGCGGTCTTCTTGCAGTAGCCGCACCACGCCGTGCGGTAGACGACCACGTCCTGGCCAGCAGCCGCTGCGGCAGGGGCAGCCGCGGCTGCTGCCGCAGCGGCCGGCGCTGCGGCCGGTGGCGGCGGATTCGCCTTGGCGATCTGTTGCTCCAACGCCATGCGATCGACGGTGCGGACGGCATAGGTCGCGCCAGACTTCTTGGTGAAATCGGCAACATAGAGCCACGGACCCTGCAACGCGGGATCCTCAGGCACGACGATGACCTGGCCGCGCGCACCTTCGGGCACTTCGGCGGGCGTGCGCACGGCAACGAACTTGCCGGTGGCGGGCGCGAAATAGCGCAGGACCCACGCACCTGGCGCGTCGCCGACGGCGGGCGGCTTGGGCAGGGCGACCGGCGCCGCGGCGGTCTCGGAGGAGGCGCGGCGACCGCATGCCAGCAGCGACAAGGCGAGACCGGCGATGGCGCAGCGCGCAACCCAGCTGTTTGCCTGGACCTTCCTGCAGCTCACCTGGCACCTCCCGCGGCCGACAGCGCTTCATCGATGGCGTAGCCCAAGTGCGCGCCCGCCCCAGCCTTGAGCGCCAGCAGCGCCTCCCGCACCGGTGGCCGCTGCGCCCACGGCGTCAGGGCGCGCAGCGCAGCCTCCTGCACGACCGGCGAAGGGTCGCGCAGGCTCGCCACCAGGGCCGCCTGCACGTCCGCATCCTCGCGGCCGCGCGCACCCGACGCCAGGGCATAAGCCGCTTGGGCGCGCAGCAATTCCGTTCCCAGCCGCAGATCGTCCAGCACGGTCGCGCGCACGCTCGCATCGCCCACCTGCGCCAGCGCCAACCGCGCCGCGACCGCGATGCGCGCATCGGGCGAGGCGGCCTCCGCTCGCAGCGCAAGGCAGGCCGCCGCACAGTCGTGGGCAACGCCCCGCGCTTGCAGGATCGCCCCCAGTCCGTCGATCGACCCCAGCCGCGCGCCTTGGGGCGCCCCCGGCCGGCCCAGCGCCGTCAGCAGCGTCGCCTCCGCTGCCGCCTGGATCTTCGGATCCGCCTGCCGCAACCTCTCAGCCAACGTATGTCGCGCGGCGGGGTTGTCCGTGGTCAGCAAGCCAAAGCAGGTGCCGAGAACGCACGAGCCGCCGGCACCCGGCCCGCAGTCGTGGTCGTTGCGGCACAGCTTGGCGGGGCCGATGCCCTGGGTGATGGCGGCCGCGGCGCGCACCGGATCGACGACGGGAGCGGGCGCAGCAGAGGGCTTGCAACCGGCGCAGAGCAGCCAGGACAGGGCAAACACTGCTCCCGCAATCCGCATCCGCTATCCGCCAATCAGCGTCAGGGACGCGGCGATGCGGATGCGCTCATCGAGGTCATCCTGGAAGCGAGCCAGCGCGTCCGCCGCCTCCTTGTCGCCCTTCAGCTTGCCCAGCAGGCGAATCGCGGCAAGGCGCGCACGAATGCCGGACTTCTCCGCCATGTACTTGATTTCCGTCGCCAACTTCTTGCCTTCGAGGTCGAACAGGCGGCCCAGCACGCGCACGCGCAGGTCGTCGTCGTCCGTCGTGTCGAGCACCTTGTGCAGCATCGGCGCCTCAGCCTGCGGCAGCAGGTGCAGGGCGAGCAAGGCTTCTTCGCGCATCGCGATGCCGATGTCGTCCAAACCAGCCTCGAACAAGGCGATTTGCAGGAAGCCTTCCATCGTCTTGTCCATCTCGCGGGTCAGCGCGATGACGGCGCCGCGCGGCAGCCAGCGGATCGCCTTCTTCCACACGCGCACCGCTTCGGCCGGATCGCTGAGCAGGAAGCCGCGCACGGCCTCGGTGCGGATGCGAACGCTGTTGTCGTTCAGGGCGTTGAGCAGCCCCTGCCGCGCGACCGGATCGCCGGATTCGGCCAGCGCGCGCACGACGAGGCGGCGCAGCTCGTCGTCATGCTCCCGCGTGTAGAACATCAGGCCTTCGTAGGCGGCGCGATCCTTGATGCCCGCCAAAGCCTTGATCAATTCGATGCGCACGCCTTCGTCGCGCTCGTTGTCCAGCGCATCGCGCAGCGCCGGCACGGACACCGGGGACGCGATGTACCCGATGACGCGCGCCGAAGCGACGCGCACCGCCGGGATGCCGTCATGCAAATACTCATGCATTTCGCGCAGACGCGCCGCACCGCCGACCCAGCCCAGGTAGAACACGCCGGTCGCGCGCACCTCGACGTCGGTCGACTCCGCGAGCTTCTGCGCGTCCATCGCCATCGAGCGATCGCCCAGCCGCGCCAGGATCTCGTAGACGGCAAACAGCAACGCCGGGGAGCTGACACCGCGCAGGATCGTCTTGACGCCCTCGATGTCCGACTTGTCCGCCACGCGCTTGAACGCCGCGAGCGCCGCCAGCTGCTCGGCGCCCGTGGTCGTCTGGCAGATTTTGAGCAGCGCCTTGGACACCGACCGATCGCCGTGCACCGCGCGCAGCACGACGACGCGCGCCGCCAGCGCCGCATCCTTGGGCTTGACCGGCACGAGGTAGGTCACGCCGGTGCGCTCGTCCGACGCCGTCGCGATGTCCGCGAGAATCTTGACGACCGGGTCCTCGCCGCCATGCGCTTTGGCCACCGTCTCCAGCGCCTTGGTGTGCAGCACCGGGTCCAGCAGCGCGAGGCACCGGAGCGCACTCTGCTGCACCATCGCGTCTTTCGAGCTCAGCGCCACCTTGAGGAAATCGCCGATGTTCGGGCGATTGCGGCCGACGAGCGCCGCGCCGATCTTGTCGTGCTGCGTGTGCTCCTTGTCGGCCCAGACGTCCATCAGCAA
>CAIXAA010000134.1 GCA_903917305.1 uncultured Myxococcales bacterium
CGTGCGGACGATGACGGCCTTGACCACGTCGCCCTTCTTGACCTTGGACTTCGGCACCGCTTCGCGCACGGAGCACACGATGACGTCGCCGACCGAGGCGTACTTGCGCTTCGAGCCGCCGAGGATCTTGATGCAGCGCAGCTGCCGAGCCCCGGAGTTGTCAGCCACCGTCAGGTAGGTTTCGTTCTGGATCATCGCATCCTCGCGTCGTGCTCAGCGTCTCCGCTTCGCAGTTCCAAACAGGCGCAGCCTTGCGGCCTCGTCTGTGCTTGCTTCGTCTACGCCTGCTTCTTGCGCAGCGTGGTCTTGAAGCGCCACCGCTTGTTCTTCGACATCGGGCGGCACTCTTCGATGAGCACCGAATCCCCAAGGCTGCAGGCGCCATGCTCGTCATGCGCCATGTAGTTCTTGCGGCGCCGAACGTACTTGCGGTACTTCGGGTGCAGGAACACACGCGTCACGGACACGACCACGGTCTTGTCCATCTTCGTCGACACCACGATGCCCTGCGCCGTGCGGCGGTGGCGGCCGTGCTCGTCGACCTCGGTGGTCTCGCCGTCCAGGGCCTGCGCGCCAGCCAATGTCGGCAGCGCGGCCGTTGCCTCGTCATCCGCCGTGATCTGAATCTCGTTCTCGCTCATCGTCTCAGCCCTCCTTGCCCGGCTGGTCCGTGAGGCCCAACTCGATGGCGCGCAACTGCGTCAGAACCCGCGCCAGGTCACGCCGCGTCGTGCGCAGCTTGATCGGGCTGGCGAGCTGGCCCGTGTGGTGCTGGAAGCGCAGACGAAAAACCTCGTCGCGCAGCTCGCTTTCCTTGCGCTGCAGCTCAGTGGCCGTCAGCTCCGTGATGATGTCCCGCTTCATGCCAATGCTCTCCAGGTCTTAGGATCAGGCGATCTCGTTGCGAGCGATGACGCGCGTGTGCAGCGGCAGCTTCGTCGCCGCCAGCATCAGCGCCTCTTTGACCAGCGCCGCCTCGTCCGACTGAATCTCGTAGAGCACCGTGCCCGGGTACACAACCGCGACCCAGTGATCCGGTGGCCCCTTGCCTTTGCCCATTCGGGTTTCGACGGGCTTCTTCGAGATCGGCTTGTGCGGGAAGATGCGAATCCACACCTTCGCGCCGCGCTTGACCTTGCGGGTCATGGCGATACGAGCGGCCTCAATCTGACGGCTGGTCAGGAAGCCGCACTCGGTGGCGATCAGGCCGAAGTCGCCATTGGCGACCTCGTTGCCCGTGTACGCGACACCGCGCATCTTGCCTTTCTGCACCTTACGCCAGAGCACTCTCTTGGGAGCCAACATGGCTTCTCTCCTTCATTCCGTCTGCAGCCTCGCGACCGCAGTTCCACGTCTTGAGCGAATCTACGCCTTGGCCTGGCCGCGGTCCGGCAGGATGTCGCCCTGGTAGATCCAGGTCTTGACGCCGATGATACCGTAGGTGGTCTTGGCCAACGCCTCGCCGTACACGATGTCCGCGCGGAGCGTGTGCAGCGGCACGCGACCCTCGCGGTACCACTCATAGCGGCCCATTTCCGCACCGCCCAAGCGACCCGAGCACGCGACCCGGATTCCCTTGATGCCGAACTTCTGCGCAGACTGCATCGCCTTGCGCATCGCACGGCGGAACGCAACGCGGCGCTCGAGCTGCGTGGCGATCGACTCGGCGACCAGCTGCGCATCCGTCTCCGCGCGGCGAATCTCGTGGATCGACAGGACGATCTCGCCCTGCGCAATCTTCGCGAGCTGCGCCTTCAGCTTCTCGGCTTCCTTGCCCTTGGGCCCGATCAGGATGCCGGGACGCGCCGTGTGCACGCCGACGCGAATCTGGCGGGCGCGGCGCTCGATGTCGATGCGCGAGATGCCGGCGTGGCTCATCTTGGTCTTGATGAGCTTGCGGATCGCCAGGTCCTCGTGCAGCCACTTGGAGTAGTTCTTTTCCTCGAACCACTTCGAGTTCCAAGTGCGGATGACGCCCAGGCGCAGACCGTTCGGATGGCTTTTCTGACCCACAGGTACCTCTCTCATGCCCGCTCACGCGGGACGTCACGTGAACCGACTAGCGCACACCCAGTTCGAGCGTGATATGGCTGGTCTTCTTCATGATCTTCGTCGCGCGACCCATCGCCCGCGGCGTGAAGCGCTTGAGCGTCCGCGCCTGGTCGACGAACACGCTCTTCACGAAGAGCGCATCCACGTCCATCTCATGGTTCGTGCGCGCATTCGCGATCGCGCTGTCCAGCAGCTTGCGCACCGGCTCGCCGGCCAACTTGACCGTAAAGGCCAGGATGTTCAGCGCTTCGGCCGCGCTCTTGTCGCGGATCTGGTCCACGACCATGCGAACCTTGCGGGGCGCAATGTTCAGGTTCCTCAAGTGAACCGTCGTCGTCATCGCATTCATTGGCGAACTCCAACTGCCGGCAGGCATCGAGGCCTACCGCTCATGCGCCTAGCGCTTCTTGACCTTCTTGTCGGCCGAGTGACCATGGAACGTACGGGTCGGCGAGAACTCGCCCATCTTGTGCCCGACCATGTTCTCCGTGACGAACACCGGCACGAACTTCTTGCCGTTGTGCACCATGAAGTTCAGGCCGACAAAGTCCGGGAAGATCGTCGAGCGGCGCGACCACGTCTTGATCGGACGCTTGTTGCCGGTGCGGACCGACTCCTCGACCTTCTCTTTGAGGTGGCCATCGAGAAACGGCCCTTTCTTGATCGAACGTGCCATGGAACAACTCCTGCTCTCTCGACTACGAAAACTCTGTCGCGCAGCGACCATCTTGCGGCCGAAGGCCGGGAATCTTGGAGCGGGCGCGTTACGGCGCCCCGGAAAAAGACACTGCCTCGACTACTTACGACGGCTGACAATCAAGCGGCTGCTGCGCTTGTTGTGGCGGGTCTTGGAACCCTTGGTCGGCTTGCCCCACGGGGTGACCGGGTGACGACCACCAGAGGTGCGGCCTTCGCCACCACCCAGGGGGTGATCCACCGGGTTCATCGCGACGCCGCGGACGTGCGGGCGGATGCCCAACCACCGCGTGCGGCCCGCCTTGCCCAGGTTCTGCTTGTCGTGGTCGACGTTGCCGGTCTGGCCAATCGTGGCCCGGCAGTCGCGACCGACCTTGCGCAGCTCGCCGGAGGGCAGACGAAGCAACGCGTGCTTGCCTTCCTTCGCCATCAGCTGCGCCGACGTTCCGGCAGCGCGGCAGAGCTGAGCGCCCTTGCCGACCTGCAGCTCAATCGCGTGCACCACGGTACCAACCGGGATGGACTCGAGCGGCAGCGTGTTGCCCGGCTTGATGTCCGCGTTCTTGCTCGACATCACCTGGTCGCCAACCTTGAGGCTGACGGGGGCGATGATGTAGCGCTTCTCGCCATCGGCGTAGTGCAGCAGGGCGATGCGGGCGGAGCGGTTCGGATCGTACTCGATCGTCGCGACCTTGGCCGGCACCGCGACCTTGTCGCGCTTGAAGTCGATGAGCCGGTAGTGGCGCTTGTGGCCACCGCCGCGCTGGTACGCGGTGATGCGTCCATAACTGTTGCGGCCAGCCGTCTTGTGCAGCGGGACGCACAGGGACTTCTCCGGCGACGAAGCCGTGATGTCCTTGAAGTCGTCCAGGGCGAGCTGCCGGTTGCCGTTGCTGATCGGCCGGTACTGCTTGATACCCATTGTCTTTCTCCAGATCCGTACTGTCTAGATCCGAACCGTCTTGGTGCGCGAGGAGACCTTGCGGCTCACACGCCCTTGAAGAAGTCGATGCTCTCGCCTGCGGCCAGCTTCACGACAGCCTTCTTGCTGTCGGCGCGAAACCCGCTGAACTTGCCGACGCGGCGCACTTTGCCCTTGTGGGCGATCGTGTGCACGTCTTCGACCTTGACACCGAACAGCTCCTGAACCGCGTTCACGATCATCGGCTTGTTGGCATCGCGGTGCACTTCGAAGACCACCTCGTTGCGCGCTTCACGCGCGAGGTTGTTCTTCTCGGTGATCAGCGGCTTCACCAGGATTTGCGTCAGATGCAGGCCCATTTTCCTTCCCCTACCCGCTTCCTCACGGTCGCGGTTCCAGATTCCATGTCGTCACACTCGGACCGGGCGCCTCTCTCGTGCGGCCGCCGTTGCGGGCGGCGCGGCTCACAGACACTGGCGCCACGGAACCAGACACCTAGCCGAGGCGTTCTTCGAGGGCGCGAACGGCCTCGACGGTGAGCACCAGCTTGTCGTACTTGAGCACGTCGAACACGTTCACACCCTCAGCGCGAATGTACTTCGCGCTCGGGATGTTGCGCAGCGACAGGTGCAAGCCGCGGTCCTCGGTCGCCGCGACGACCAGGGCCTTGGGGGCATTCATGCGACCGAGGATGGCCGCAGCCTCCTTGGTCTTGGGCTCGGTCAGGCCGAACGTGCTCACCACCACCAGGTCGCCACCGGCCAGCCGGGTCGACAGCGCCGAGCAGAGGGCGGCGCGGGCCACCTTCTTCGGAACCTTGTAGCTGTAGTCGCGGGGGTGCGGCCCATGGGCCACGCCGCCGCCACGGAAGATCGGCGACTTCTTCGAGCCATGGCGCGCGCCGCCGGTGCCCTTCTGCTTGACCGACTTCTTGGTCGTGCCGTGCACCGTGGTGCGCGTCTTGACCGAGTGCGTGCCCTGGCGGCGGTTCGCAAGCTGGTTGCGCACCACTTCCCAGTGCAGGTGCGGCTTGACCTCGACGCCGAAGACGTCGTCGCTGAGCTCGATCTCGCCGACCGGCTGCGCACTGGCATTGATGATCTGAACCTTGGCCATGACTACCCTCTCGAACTGTCTTCCACCTGGGGAAGTTCGGCGCGCAAGCGCCGGAATGTCATCTGCCTACCAGCGTTCTGGCGCGAGAGCGCCAGGAATGTCATCTGCAAACACTGCGACGAGCGTCGCGGAGCGACCTCAAGTCTTGATTTCGACGGCAACGCCGGCGGCCAAATCAAGACGCATGAGAGCGTCCAAGGTCTGCTGTGTCGGGTCGAGAATGTCGATCAGCCGCTTGTGCGTGCGGATCTCGAACTGCTCGCGGCTCTTCTTGTCCACGTGCGGAGAGCGCAGCACGGTGTAGCCGTTGATGCGCGTCGGCAACGGAATCGGTCCCGCGATGCGGGCGCCGGTGTTGCGCACGGTGGTGATGATCTCGCTCACGGACTGATCCAGGAGCTTGAAATCATAAGCCTTGAGGCGAATCCGGATTCTCTGGCCTGCCATGTGTCGTCTCCAACCCGCTTCCTTGCGGTCGCGGTTCTACCTGCTAACTGGAACTTCGCAGCGGGCGCGTTAGGGCGCCACGGAACTTAACCTTGTTGCTTCTTCGTGACCTCGGCCAGCGTAGACGCCGGAGCCGGGGCATAGTGCGCAAACTGCATCGTGTACGTGCCGCGACCCTGGGTGCGCGAGCGCAGGTCCGTCGCGTAGCCGAACGTCTCGCCCAGCGGCACGGAGCCCTGGATGACACGCACGCCGGCGCGCTCGTCGAGGTTGGTGATGCGACCACGGCGGCTGTTCAAGTCGCCAATGATGTCGCCCATGTAGTCCTCGGGGACCAGGATCTCGATGTCGAAGATCGGCTCGAGCAGAACCGGCTTCGCCTTGGCGGCGGCCTCCTTGAAGGCCATCGAACCCGCGATGCGGAATGCCATTTCCGAAGAGTCGACCTCGTGGTAGGAGCCGTAGTACAGCGCCGCCTTGATGTCCACCAGCGGGAAGCCGGCAATCACGCCACCCGACATGGCATCCTGGATGCCCTTGTCGACCGCCGGGATGTACTCCTTCGGCACGATACCGCCCTTGATCTCGTCCACGAACGTGTAGCCCGTGCCCGGCTCTTGCGGCTCGATGCGGATGCACACGTGGCCGTACTGGCCGCGACCACCCGTCTGCTTGGCGTACTTGTAATCGACTTCCGCGGTCTTGGTGATCGTCTCGCGGTACGCCACCTGCGGGCGGCCCACCTTGGCGTTCACCTTGAACTCGCGCTTCAAGCGGTCGACGATGATCTCGAGGTGGAGCTCGCCCATGCCCGCGATCAGCGTCTGGCCGGTCTCCTCGTTCGAGTACACGCGGAACGAAGGATCCTCGCGAGCAAGCTTGGCCAGGCCAAGGCTCATCTTGTCTTCTTCGGTCTTGTTGTCCGGCTCGATGGAGACGCTGATCACCGGATCGGGGAACTTCATGAGTTCCAACGCAATCGGGTGCTTGGCGTCGCACAGCGTGTGGCCGGTGATCGTGTCGCGCAGGCCGGCGACCGCGACGATGTCGCCGCAGTACGCTTCCTTGATGTCTTCGCGCTTGTTGGCGTGCATCCGCATGATGCGGCCGATGCGCTCTTTCTTGCCGTTGTTGCTGTTCAGGACCTGGTCGCCGACGACCATGGTGCCCGAGTAGATCCGGACGTAGGTCAAGTGACCGACGAAGGGGTCCGTCCACAGCTTGTACGCCAGGCCGCAGAACGGCGCGTCGTCTTCCGCGGGACGCTCGATGGCCGTCTCGCTGTCCGGGACGATGCCCTTGACCGGCGGAATGTCGAGCGGTGAAGGCAGGTACGCCACCACCGCGTCCAGAAGCTGCTGCACGCCCTTGTTCTTGAAGGCGGAGCCGCAAATGACGGGGATGCAGGTGATCTTGATGGTCGCGACGCGCAGGGCGTGCATGACCTCTTCGGTCGTGAGCTCTTCGCCGTTGAGGAAGCGCTCCATCATCTCGAGATCGTTCTCGACGACCTGCTCGAGCATGAAGTACCGCGCCGCCGCCGCTTCCTCGACCATGTCGGCCGGGATGTCGACGACGTCAAAGCGCGAGCCCTGGCTCGCCTCGTCGAACAGCATGGCCTTCATCGAGATGAGATCGATGACGCCCTTGAAGTTCTCTTCCGCGCCGATGGGCAGGAAGATTGGAATCGGGTTGGCGCCCAGACGGTTGCGGATCTGGCCGACCACCTTCTGGAAGTTGGCGCCCGTGCGGTCCATCTTGTTGACGAACGCGATGCGCGGAACCTTGTAGCGGTCCGCCTGGCGCCACACCGTCTCGGACTGCGGCTCTACGCCGCCGACCGCGCAGAACACCGCGACCGCACCGTCGAGGACGCGCAGCGAGCGCTCCACTTCGATGGTGAAGTCCACGTGTCCGGGCGTGTCGATGATGTTGATCGTCTTGCCGGCCCACTGGCACTGCGTCGCCGCCGACGTGATCGTGATGCCGCGCTCCTGCTCCTGCTCCATGAAGTCCATGGTGGCAGCGCCGTCGTGCACTTCGCCGATCTTGTAGAGGCGTCCCGTGTAGAACAGGATGCGCTCCGTCGTCGTCGTCTTGCCCGCATCGATGTGGGCCATGATGCCGATGTTGCGGTACTTATCGAGTGGTTGGGTACGAGGCACGGAACTCTCCAAGGTACGCTAGGCTGGACTGACAACACTGCCGCGGAGCGGCGATCTGGCGGCCGAAGGCCGGAAACTCGGGAGCGGGCGCGTTAGAGCGCCACGGAACCAAACACTGCTACCAACGGTAGTGAGCGAACGCCTTGTTCGCCTCGGCCATGCGGTGCACATCCTCGCGCTTCTTGACCGCGGAACCGCGGCTCTGCGAAGCATCGAGAATCTCGCCCGCCAGCTTCTCGTCCATGGACTTCTCGCCACGGGCGCGCGCCGAAGCGATCAGCCAGCGGATCGACAGCGCGGTGCGCCGCTCCGGACGAATCTCGACGGGCACCTGGTAGTTCGAGCCACCGACGCGGCGCGACTTCACTTCCACCGCCGGGCGGATGTTGTCGAGCGCCATCTTGAACAGCTTGACCGGGTCGTCCTTGCCGCGCGCTTCGACCTTCTCGAGCGCCGCGTAGAGCAGGTGCTCCGCGGTCGACTTCTTGCCGTCGAGCATCAGGCAGTTGGCGAACTTGGCGACCATCTGATCGTGGTACTTCGGATCGCGGTGGATGATGCGCTTCGGTACTTCGCGGCGACGGGGCATGACTTACTCTCCTGTCTACAGCTGCCCGAGTGACGGGCCTTCCTCTTTAGGAAACTCGGAGCGGGCGCGTTACGGCGCCCCGGAACTAGACACTGTTGGAGCGGGCGCGTTAAGGCGCCACGGAACTACTTCGGACGCTTCGCGCCGTACTTCGAGCGGCTCTTGCGGCGATTCGCCACGCCGGTCGTGTCCAGGCTGCCGCGCACGATGTGGTAACGCACACCCGGCAGATCCTTCACACGGCCGCCGCGGATGAGCACGATGCTGTGCTCCTGCAGGTTGTGGCCGACGCCCGGGATGTACGACGTCACTTCCATGCCGTTGGACAGACGAACACGGGCCACCTTGCGGAGCGCGGAGTTCGGCTTCTTGGGCGTCGTCGTGTACACGCGCGTGCAGACGCCGCGCTTCTGCGGGCAGGCCTGCAACGCGGGCGCCTTGGTCTTCATGTGCTTGTCTTCGCGACGCGCACGCACCAGTTGGTTGATCGTCGGCATTCGTTCCGCTCCGTGTCGACCGTGTCGACTTCTCCGATAACACTGTCGCCTCAGCGACTTCTCACACTTGCCAGTCCCCTCTTGGGACGATCCAATCCGTTGCCGAAGCCCGAAAGCTTCGGTCTCCGCCCACTTCTCCTTGCGGAGCGGTGGGTCACAAGGCTTGTCGGACCACTGCGCGGGACCGACTCATCGGGCGACGCGCGGGCCTTGATCAAGTGGCAGCGCGAGGCTTCCACCCAGAACAAGGCGGTGAAGGCATCTTCCGGGACGTGCCCGGGGATCGGCCTTCAGCGCGATCGCCATCCGGTGAGGGAATGGCGCCCATCGTGCCTTCGCGGAGGGTTGACGCCGTTCCCGTGCGTCGACCTCTTGCAGAGATTCCAGGTACTTGACTTGCGCCGGTCCTGGTCTCTCTGCGAAGGCTCCTTTCCCGATGGGAGGACACGGCGCGCCTGGAGGGGCTTGCCGTGGGGCCGTTGTTATCTTCCATCAGCGAGGCGGTGTCAAGTGTCTTTCTTGCTTCAACCGACGATGGCGGATCGGTTTTTGTGCAAGGCAGGATCCGGCACCGCGCGGGCTTACTCGCGCCAGATGAACTTCCACGGGTGCCGCTTCAGGTCCTTGAGCAGCAGCTTCATGTCCATGAACAGCTCATTGTCCATCAGCAAACCGCCCACGGTGCCTTTGCCCGACTTGGCGTTCGCCGTCACGCTCTGCACGTCGTCCATCGCGCCCTGGACCTTGGTGATCGCCGCATCCGCCTTGTCGAGCACGCCCATCACCTTGGTGTGGCCCTTGTCGCCCAGCATCACCTGCGTGGTCGGCTCGTCGCGCAACTTCTCGGAAAGCGTCTTCAAGTTCTTGGTGATGGCGCGCGTGTCCTTCATGACCGGACCGGTGTTCTCGTCGACCTGCTTGGCGATGCTCTCCACGTGCGCGAGCGATCGCTTGATGCCCTTGCCATCGCCGATGCCGGCATTCAGCGCATCGACAAGCTTTTCCGCCTTGTCCGACGCCGAGTCGAGCCGCGCCAGCGCGCGATCGATGGTCTCGCGGTTCTCGACGATCAGCTTGTCCGCGTCCTCCACGGTCTTCTTGGTCGTCAGGATCGTCTCGTCGACGTGCGTGATCACATCGCCGATCGACTTCTCGTTCTTCTCCAGGATGCGCGAGATCGCCCCCGCCACCTTGTTGAGCTGCTGCGCCAGGATCTCCATGCGCAGCGGCGGCACGCCGATGACGTGCGCCCCCGGCTTCAAGGTCGCCAGATCAAAGTTGCCCGGATCCACCTCGATGTACTTCTCGCCCAGGATGCCCTGCGTCGAGATGTAGAACTGGGCGTCTTCGTGCAGCGTCTTGCCCTTCTCCGGGTCGATGTTGAGGAACACGCGCGCCGTGACCCGCCGGCCGACGCTCTTGTCCAGCTTGCCGCCCCAGTACTCGACGTGGTCGACCTTGCCGCCGGTGACGCCGGCGATCTTGACCGGTGCGCCCGGCTTCAAGTCGCTGGCGGTGGCGTAGTCGACGGTGAGGCGAAAGCCGGACGCGCCACCGAAGTCTCCGAGTACAAAGATGAATCCGACAAGCAGGGCCGTGCACACGAGCACGAGCGCCCCGACCTTGACCTCGATGGACTTTTCCTTCACGGCATCTCTCTTTTGAACTCAGGGGCCTCTGACCGCTGCGGTCTACAGGACCATCGGACCTTCTGCAAGCCCCTGGATGAATTGCTGCACCACCGGATCGGCGGTCGCGCGGAAGTCGTCCGGCGTGCCGTCCAGGCGAATATTGCCCTGGTAGATCATGGCGATACGATCCGCCACGGTGAAGATCGAGCGCAGGTCATGGCTGACCACGATCGACGTCACGCCCTGTTCGTCGCTGAGCTGGCGAATGAGCTGGTCGACGTTCGCCGCCGCCAGCGGATCGAGGCCGGTGGTCGGCTCATCGAAGATCACGAAGTCCGGCGACAAGGTCAGCGCGCGCGCGATCGCCACGCGCTTGCGCAGGCCATCACCGATGTCCGACGGAAAGCGATCGGCCAGGTGGTCCATCTGCACGCGCTTCAAGAACCCCAGCGCCGCCGTGCGCGACGCTTCGCCCTGCAGGCCCTTGTGCTTGCGCAGCGGCAGCATCACGTTCTCGCAGAGCGTCATCGAGTCGAACAGCGTCGAGTGCTGGAACACCATCGCGCAGCGCATCCGCACCGGGTAGAACTCTTTCTCGGAAAGATGCGTGATGTCGACGCCATCCAGGATCACGGAGCCCGAGTCCGGCTTGAGCAGCCCGACCAGGTGCTTGACCAGCACCGACTTGCCTGCGCCGGAAATGCCGACGATGAACAGGATCTTGCCCTTGTCGACGAACAACGACACGTCGCGCAGGACGTGCTTGGAGCCGAAGGACTTGCTGATGTGGCTGAACTCGATCATCGTGCGCCGACAGGCAGGCCTGCAAAACGCGTAGCGTGCCACAGGTCCGCGCCCAGGCAAGTACACGGGGAAAACGATGACGCAAGCGCCACGCCGCATCAACCATCTGGGCATCGCCGTTGCAAGTTTGGAGGAAGGCCTGGCCATCTGGCGCGATGCGCTGGGGCTGGAGGTCGTGCGCACGTGCGACATGCCCGAGCGGGGCCTCAAGGTCGCGTTCCTGCAGTGCGGCGAGACGACGATCGAGCTGCTGGCGCCGCTGGGCGAGACCAGCGAGATCGGCGCGTTCCTGGCCAAGCGCGGGCCGGGCATCCACCATGTGTGCTTGGAGACTGCGGATCTGGCGGCAGCGAGCGCCAAGGCGGAGGCGGCGGGCGTCAAGCTGCTGGGCGCCGGGCCGACGATCGGGGCGGAGGGCTACCCGGTGCGCTTTGCCCACCCGAAGTCGACGGTGGGGGCGCTGGTGGAACTGCTGGAGAAGACGGAGCCTTAGCGCACGCAGCGCACGGCGTTGGTCGCCGACGCATCCGAAGCGTCGCTGAAGCCGCTGTAGAACGAGACGTACCAGGCGCCGCTGCCGGACGCGCTCAGGCTCGAACTCCAGAAGTACTGCGTCGGCGTGCCGGCGAAGGCGGCGTTGATCGGCAGGGACTTGCCCTGCATCTCGATGAGCGAGTCGAGCTCGCGCACGCTCGGCGCGCGCCAGCCGCTCCCCGGCAAGCCGGCGGTATTCTTGCACCAGTTGACCGCGTCGCCCTGGGTCAGCGTCGTCGCGAAACCCTGCTGCCAGTGCAGCCCCGTCAGGCGATCCAGCACGACCTTGCCTGCATCCTGCAGCGCGTAGCGGCCCGCGGCACCGGGCGTCTTGGGCGCGGCGGCCAGGCCACGCACGCAGCGCACGCGGGCGGGACTGACCACGGTGTAGCTGTCCGTGCGACCGGAGCTGAACGAGACCAGGAAGACGCCGCTGTCCAGGGGCCACGGCACCGTCGACCAGTACCACAACGTGTCCGTTGGCCAGCTGAGGACGGGCGCGGAGCTGGCGGGATCCGCCTTGGTGAAGTCCACCAGCGACCTCAACTCCGCCCGCGTCGGCAGGCGCCAGTCGCCAAAACCGCCGTACGTCTTGGCTTTGCAGGCGATGAGCGCGGCGTTCCAATCCATCGGATCCTGCGACTCCTTGGACCAGGACAGGCCGGTGTTGTTGTCCGTGGCGTAGTCGGCCGCGGCCGTGAAGTCAGCGGCAGGGTGCGCATCGGGCAGCGCGCCCCAGGTCGGGAAGTCGGCCACGCAGACGTTGCCGCCTGCAGCATTCGCGCGCGCGGCGCAGTAGAAGCCGATGTCGCAACCGTCGTTGGCACCCGGCGTAGCACAGCCAGCTCCCAGGTGGTTGGCCAGGTAGCCGCAGTCGGCCGGACAAGTCGGCACGCTTTCGTCGCCGTCGCAGCTGCCGTTGCCGCAAGCGCCGGTCGCGGCGTCGGTCGGAACGTCTTGCGCAGCCACAGTGTCCGCTGCATCCCCGGCGACGTCCGGCACGACCGGCACATCGGCAGGCACCGCGGAATCCTGCGGCGCAATGGCATCGGCAGGAGCGACAACATCCTGCGGCGCTACGGCATCCAGCGGCGCCACAGCATCCTTGGGCGCTTCGCCGTCCTGCGCCGCGACAACATCCGGCTGGACAGCGGTGTCCGCCAGATCCGCCCCAGGGGCATCGCCCGCGTCCGCTCCGCCGACATCGCCAGCATCCGCGTCGGCAGCAGCATCGGCGAGCGCGTCGGCACCCGCTGCGTCACCGAGGCCATCGGCCGCCGCATCGAAGCCCGCATCCGCCTTGAGGAACGCCGAGGGCGGCGGCAACGGCAAGGCGCAACCGGCGAGGGCCAGACATCCCAGCAAGAGCCCAACCGCCCGCATCAGAACCGCCCCGCGAACGCCGCGCCATTGGGCGTCGGCACGAGCACCGCCGCCTTGCCAGGCTCGCGTCCGAGCATCCAACCGCCCCAGCCGGCAGCGACCGCGCCGACACCGGCCAGCACGCCGCCGGCGATCCAGTGGCTGCGGATCGTGCTGACGTCATTGGTCGCTTGGGCGTAGGTCAGCGTCCCGTGCACGGTCGTGCCGTCGTAGTTGAGATCGCGGCGGTAGTTGGCGGCTTCGCTCAGCCCCCACGCCACGAGGCCGACGCCCGTGGCCGCTGTGACGCAGCCGATGCCGAGGGTCCATCGCGCGGCGCTGCGATCTGGCGCCGCCGCCGGCACGACCAGGCCCCCATCCGGCACACTCTCCTGTCGCGACGTGGACTTCTGCGGAGGAACGGCCTGCGCATGCGCTCCCATCTGCTCCAACAACGCCTCGGCTTCGCCGCGCTCTGCCGCGTCCGTCGGCGCCTCGCGCAAATAGGCGCGCAGGTTCGCGATCGCTGCGTCCTTGTCGCCCGCCTCGTGCTGGGCGCGCGCCGCCTTGAACAGGTAGCGTTGCCGCTCCGGCGCCATGCGCCACGCGTCCAGCCAGGTGGCCGCCGCGACCTTCCACGCGCCCTTCTGCGCCGACTGCTCCGCCTCCGTCGCGCGGGCATCGGCGCGCACGACCGCCAGATCGTGCAAGTACCCGCGCGCATGCTCGCTGCGCGTCGGGTCCGCGCCAGGAGTCGTCAGGAACTGGCGATACTGATCCTCGGCCCGATCGAGGTGCCCCGCCATGTGCTCGGCGCGTGCCGCGCTGTAGAGGTAGGCCGGCTCACTCGGATCCTCTCGAAAAGCTTGCAGATAGAACTGCGCCGAACGTGCGAGATCGCCGGCTTGGAAGGCCGCCGCCGCCTTTGCGGCCATCGCAGCCGCGGCCTGGCGGGCAGCGATCGCCATGGCCGGCGAAGGCGCCGTCACCAGCAGGAATGCGCCGAGCAACACCGCAAGATGAAAGAGAAAAGATGGATGGCGACGCCGCATGGGCGGAAGCATGGCCGGGCTGGCTGGCGTCGTCAAGACAGATGTCGCGCTGGAGGCGGGCGGACCAGAAGGAAAGGTCCGCGTCCAGGGACCGGGAACGGGGCGATTAGCCCTCGTTCTTGATGCGCATGCCGTAGAA
>CAIXAA010000135.1 GCA_903917305.1 uncultured Myxococcales bacterium
AGTGTGCCTGTTCGACAACAAGACGAAATGCACCGAGACCGCGGTTCCGGCGCCGGTGGCGGTGACGGATACGACATGTTCGCCCGCCTGCCCGGCGCCGTATCCGTGCTACTGCGGCGCTTGTCCGTGGCTGCCGACGGCGCCGATGGTGTATCCGCGCTACGGGCACAAGGCGGTGTGGACGGGCAAGGAGATCATCGTCTTTGGTTCCTTCGTCGAGCCTCTCGGAATCCAGGCGAAGTTCACGGGCGAGCGCTGGGATCCCTACGGCAAGGCGGGCTGGCAGTTGATCAACACGCCGCCGGACACATGGGAGAATCAGGACGCGAAGCCCGAGGCCATGTCAGTCATCTGGACCGGCAAGGTTGTGCTCGTCACCACATTCTACGGCAGCCAGGGTTCCGGCCCCATCCCTTCGTTCCGTTGGGATCCGGCAACGGATACCTGGTCGCCGATGTCGACGGTGGGTGCGCCCGACTCTGGCGGGTTCAGAGCACAGTGGGCCGGCGGCAAGCTCTATCAGCAAGGCAACACGTCCATAGGCGTCTACGATCCCGAGAGCGACAAGTGGCAAGCGGTTCCCTGGCCTGCTGCCTTCCTGCCGGCAGGGCAGACCATGTTCGATGCGAACATTGCCCCTTCCGGCGACGATCTGTTTGCCTACGACGTCTGGAAGGACCCCAAGCTCGGACCCTGGCCGGACGGCACCACGAACACGATCCATACCCTGCGGCTGCACGTGCCTACATTGACCTGGACGCCGGTTGTGACTCCAAGCTTCGTCACCGTTGCTGGCAATAGCTCCGCCATCGACGGATTCAAGGATGGTTTCTTTGTCTGGGGCCAAGGCAAGAACGCAGCCAAAAACGCGCCATCGGTCGGCGCCATCTACTGGAAGGCCAAGGATGCCTGGCTGCCGATGAACGCGACCGGGCAGCAGCCATGGGGCGTCGGCATCAAGAACATCTGGATCGGCGCCTTTGCGGCAATCGGGCCAGCCTTCGGGGGGCTCGGGCCCTATCCCGCCGGTTTCGGGTTTGGCGACTGGTCGTGGCCCATCTTCTTCGACCCCCATCGGAACGTCTGGATCTATCCACCGCCTTGGGGCGGACCTGCCGATGGCCGCGTTGGTCAAGCACTCGTAGCGACCGACTCGGAGTTGTTCGTTCTTGGCGGCATCGATGGTCCCAGCGGGGCGAACGTTGTGCACAACGATGGCGTGCGGCTGCCGTTGCCGCCAACGCCGACGGGAGGCTGACCCATGCGCCAAGCCTTCCCGAGCGCCGTGCTTTGCCTGTTGCTGTTCACCACCTTCGCCCGACCCGCCACGCACGCCGCCGCCGCGGAGACGCCGGACGAGCTCTGGCCCGGCACGGCGCGCTTCCCGTGGTGGTCGCCGCAGCATTACGCGCCCGCAGGCCTTCTCCCCGACGCATTTGCCGCGGCGCCTGTGGGACTGCTGCAGGAAACCAGCGAGCGGCGGCCGTTGTCGTTCCAGGCCGCGCAACCATCGCCGCTGCTGCCGCAATGCAGCGTTGCGCAGGACCCGCACCTGGTGGCGGTGGCGTTCGATGCGGGGCGTCCAGCGCATGTGGTCGTCGGCAAGGCCAATGTGGAAGCTGACATCGCCGGTTGTCCTGCGCCGCTGGCCTGCGCCCGGCGCACGGTCGCCTGGACGGAGGACGTTGGACTCCACGTGGCCGCCGCGTTGGCTGCGCAAGCGCTGCCCGGCTCGCCCATGGCGCGCATCTCGGTCGAGCAGGCGGCGGGCGGCGGTTGCGATCCGCAGTGCAGCACTGAATGCCAGGACTGCAAGGCTTGCCTCAGCTGGCCGGACACGGCAGAGGCCAGCTGTCCCGTTTGTGCGCCTTGCCGGCGCTGCCTGGGCTGCCTCAAGGCCGCGCCGAAATGGCGCTTTGCTTCCGTCAACCACCTCGCGCCTGCCGCGTGTGGCGTTCAGATCCAGGACGGGTGCACGGTGCGGCGCGAGCTCTACTGCCATGGTCACAAGCCCAAGGACGTGAGCCCGCCGCTCGGCCTTGATGCGGCGCCGGACCCGGTCACGGCCGACACGGATGCCTGGTGTCCGGCCTTCCAGCCCTACTCGCCCGCGAGCCGCTGCACGTGCAGCGGCGCAGCCGACTGCCACTTCCCGGACATCCAGAGCCTCGCGATCGACCCACGCAACGGCTTTGTCTACGCCGCGACCGCCAACGCCGGCCTGCTGCTCTCGCGCGACTATGGCGCGCACTGGGAGCGCAGCCACAAGGGCGAGGCCTGGCAAGGCTGGAACCCTGCCGGCGTTGAGCAACAACCGATCTACGCGGGCACCGACATGAGCAGCGTGCAACTGCGCACCGGGACGCGCGGCGACGACCTCAACCAGCACCCGGAGCGCATCGCGGCGCTGGGCGAGCTGACCCTGGCGTGGCAGCCGTGCGCGAATGGCGCCACGTACGCGCAGCCGGACGCCCGCGGCCAGCCGCGCGTGCGCGGGAGCCTGACGGCGACGCTGCCGGTGCGCTGGAAGACCGCGCAGGGCAAGGTGTTGGCGGGCGTGTTTGCGGCGGGGCAGGCGGACGACTGCGTTGGGACCAAGGATCTGCCCGGGCCGTTGGTACTGCGTGCGGCGCTCGCCGCCGCCGGTGCGAGCCACGCGGGCGGGAGGGTGGCGCGATGAGCCTGCGCAGGTTCTTGGGCATCGCGCTGGTAAGCGTGGTCGCGCTGGCGTGCACGTCGCCGATGGCGGGGCCGAAGCCTGTGCCGGTCGATGCCGGGGCGGATGTGGGGGATGACTCGGGGCTTGCGGATCTGCTGGACGTGCCGGACCTGGCGGACACGTTGCCGGACGTCCCGCCGGTCGTCGACACGGCGCCGGAACTCCCGGACATCGCGCCCGACCTCATCGGGCCGCCCGACCTCATCGCGACGCCCGACGTCAAGGACGCCCAGGACGCGCCCGATGCCGGCTACGTTCCGGCGCCAT
>CAIXAA010000136.1 GCA_903917305.1 uncultured Myxococcales bacterium
GCAATGGCGCAGCCGTTCCGGCGCTGGCGTGATCGAGGACATGGGCTCCCAGCCGACGCGGCGATGGCGGCGCGCGACGCTGTAGCCTCCCACTGTTGGCATGCCGGCGTCAACGCAGGAGAGATCGTTGCGGCATCCTGCCTTGACGCTCTCCGGGCCGGGTGGCAGGCTCCGCCGCCCAATGGACAAGCCGGGTGCGCGCGTGCTTCTCTCCCCTTCGACACACGCCAGCACGGTGCGGCCCATCGGGCGGCTTTGCACGCTCGTGTGTTTGTGGATGGCGGCCCAGGCGCCCGTCGCGCAAGCCGCCGAGCCGACCGCGGCGCGCACGCAGATGGTCGAGCGGCTCGCGACGCAGGCGCGCCAGGCGCTCGAGCACGGCGATCACGACAAAGCGGCGGATCTGTACCTGGGCGCGTGGCAGCAGGACCCGGCGCAGACGACGCTGGTGTTCAACGCGGCGCGCTCGCTGCACCTCGGCCGGCGTTTCGATCGCGCGGAAGAGCTGTACGCGAAGTTCCTGGGTCTGGCCAACGCCGACGCCAAGCTGGTCGCCAAGGCCCGCGGCTACCTGGCCGAGATCGCCGTGGCACGCGGCGAAGAGCGCGCCGATGAAGCTGAAGGCCTGTGTCGCATGCACCGCTACGCCGAGTGCGCCGCAGCGTGGCGCGACGCGTTTCGCCATGCCGAGAACCGCCTGCACTACCTGCTGCGCGCCGCCCGCGCCGCGCGCCTGACCGACGACCCGCGATCGGCGCGCGAGGACTACCGCCTCTATGTCGAGCGCGCGCCCGCAGGCCATGAACGCGATGAAGCGCAACGGGAACTCGACCTGCTCGAGTCGCGCCCGGTGACCGCACCAGAGGCGGTTGCGCTGCCGCTCGCCGTCACGCCGGCCACCGCCGCAACGCCCGCCCATGCTGTCGTTGCCAGCGCGGCAGCGGAGCCGACCGAACCGGCCAGGCCCGTGCGCTACGTGGCGCTCGGCGGTGTGTTCGCCGAGCTGGTGGGCGGCGCCGGCGCCGATGGCGCGGGACTCATGGCCGAAGGCCGGGTCGGCTTGCAGCGCAGCGGCGGCCTCGGCGTGGTGCTCTGGCCGCGCATGGGCTGGACCTTCTCCAAGACGATGCCCTTCGCGCTCGCGGCCGGCATCGGCATCCGCCGCGAGTTCGAGCGCTTCTTCGGCACGATCGGCCTCGAGTACGCCACCGCCTGGGACACGCTCACCGCCACCTGCGGCGTCGACGCCAACGGCAGCGCCAAGGTCTGCGCTCGCCATGGCAGCTACGGCTCCGTGCTGCGCGCCCGCGTCCGCTGGGAGTGGCTGTGGCGCAGCGGCTTGGGCCTGGCCGCCGACCTCACGGTGGGATTCGACGTGGAAAGCGGCGGCAGCCAGACGGGCGGGAGCGTCGGCCTCATCCTCGGTCCCAGGCCATGAAGCGGGGCATCGGGCCGCGCCTCGTCCTCCTCGCCGCGTCGACGCTTGGCCTTTGCATGTGCGTCTCCACGCAGCGCACACCGCGCACGGTGGTGGGCATCGGCGGCGGCTACAGCGACACGGTCAACAACGACTACGGTTGCGGCGGCGGGCCGGTCGGCAGCCAGCGCCACCACATCCGCCTCGCGTCCATCTACGCCGAGCGCGAGACCGCTGGGCTGCTCAGCTACGGCGCCACCGCCAACGCCGCCAGCGGCAGCGTCGTCGAGACCGCGGGCGACAACGCCGGCATCGGCAGGCCGCAATGGAAAGCAACCAGCGCCCTGGCATGGCTGGGCGTCGGCGGCTCCATGGTCGGCGGCGAGCTCGGCGCCGGCTTCCTCAGCAACGGCTACCTGTCGCCCTATGCCTCGCTGCGCGTGGGCAACCCGCTGTCGATGTGGGGAGAAGCCCGGTTCCTCTCGCGCGAGCCGCTGATCGAGCCCGATGTGCTGACCGTGCATGTGCACCTGCGGGAGGACCGCACGCGCCTCTCGGTCGGGACCGGCCTGTTCGGGCGGCGCATGAGCCTCTTTCGCCGGACCGCGGTCCCGCCGGCCTATGGGGTGCCCACCGAAGTCACCAGTCTGGGCAGCCGCTACGCGGACCTCGACCTCGGCCTGGATCTGCAGGCGGAGTGGTGGCTGAACCGCGACCTCGGCTTTCGCGTCTCGGGTCTCGCCGCGCAGAACTGGTACGTGGCCGGTTGGCTGGTGCTGGCGCTGCCGGAATAACTGGGTCACTTCGCCGCGCAGAACCACAACGGCTGCCAACCGCCTTCGCTGGTCGTGTAGTAGCCCTGCCCGTCCCAGCGCCAGGTGACCGCTTCGCCTTGCAATTCGTCCGCCACGGGCAGCACGACCGGCGCCTGCGCGAACACCGCCTCGAACGGCGCGTTCGGCGGCACGTCGAGCCGGTACAGCTTGCCATAGGTGCGCAGCAGCACGCGGTCGCCGCACGGATGCACACTGCCCGCCGTCATCGGGGAGTCCGCGGTCGCCAGATCCAGGATCCCCACCTGCTCCATCGTGTGCAGCGCACCGGGCACGTAGGGCGGCGGCAGGTGCCAGACGATCCCCGCCTTGCCCGCTCCCCACTTCGTGATCACGTAGATCTCGCCGGTATCCGGGTGGATCAGCAGCGTCTCGCTGTTGTACTTCGCGTCGCCGGGGTAGCGAAAGGCGATCTTGTCCGCCACGACGTTGGCGACGAACGGCGGCGCAGTGAGGTCGACGACCGGCTCGGCGATGCGCCAGATCTGGTACTCCGTGCGAATGAACGTGTTGTCGCCGATGTCGCCGACGAACACGCACTCGCCCGCCGGGCACGGCCCCACGCCGATGTCCTCCCAGTCCGTGGCGGTGACGTCGGTCGCCCAGTACTCGCCGATGTACGCGCCGGTGGCGGTCGTGGCGAAGATGCGCGCCGGGTCGCCGCTGTCATTGTGGCTCCACAACACGCCGGGGACGATGCGGCTGGCGGCGAGGCCGGAGAGCTCGTTCATGTCCCAGACAGTTGACGCTCCCGCCTTGAACGGCTGGGCGTAGCCTGCGCTGGCTGGGGAGCAGACCGGCGCCTGCACAGGCGGCTGGGTTGGCAACGGCGGTTGCGGGTCGCCGAGATCGCTTGGATCCCCAGCTGCATCCAAGGGTGAAGCGCCTGCATCCACGGGTTCCGCTGTCGTTTCAAAGGTCTCGGGCGCGGCTTCCAGCGTCTCTGGCGCTGTGGCGATGATCTCCGGCCCGATCTCCAAGCTTGCAGCTGCAATGTCCGGGCTCTCAGCTGCAATGTCCGGGCTCTCAGCCGCAGTGTCCGAGGTCTCAGCCGCAGTGTCGGGGGTCTCAGCCGCGGTGTCCGGGGTCTCAGCCGCAGTGTCCGAGGTCTCAGCCGCAGTGTCCGGGGTCTCAGCCGCGGTGTCCGGGGTCTCGGCCGCGGTGTCCGAGGTCTCAGCCGCGGTGTCCGAGGTCTCAACTCCGGAGTCCGGGGTCTCAGCTGCGGTGTCCAGGGGCTGGGCCGCCACGTCCCGGGTCTGCGCCGCCACATCCGCCGCGCCGGACTGCGGCGCCGCGTCGGCCGGCCCAGCGTCCTCGGTCGTGTGGGTCACCGACGCCTTGCGCGCCTGCGGCAGGTCCGCGCCACTACCCGCGCACGCTGCCGTGGCGAAGGCCTGGACGCAGACCAGCAAGGATGCCGAGCGAAGTCGCGGCGTCACCGGACCTCCGTGCTGCCAGCCATGGTGGGGCAGTTGCACGGTCCAGCTTGCACAGCGGACGTCCGTGTCGCCAATCCGCCTTGGCGGCTGTGCGTGGCTTTTGGGAATTCCGCGCGCGGCCTGACTGCCCTGGAAGGGCGAGGCCTACTTCTCCAGCACTTCGCGGACAACCCGACGAATCTCTGCCAGGTCAAAGGGCTTTTCCAAGTGACGCCCCGGAAACTGCGCCAGGAACGCGCGCGCCTCCGGCGTGAACGCATCGCCGGTGACGAACACCATGCGCGCCGCCTGATCCGGCTGGCTCGCCAGCAGCGCCCGGTGCAGGTCCATTCCGGTCATGGCCGGCATCATGAGGTCGGAGACGATGAGATCATAGCGTTCCCCCGCCTCGATCCGCTGCAGCGCCTCGCGGGCATCCGTCAGGATGACCACGTCTTCCACCTTGCCGATCAGCCGCTTGAGCGCCTTGGCCACGGACAGCTCGTCGTCGATGATCAAGATGCGCGCGCCCGGAGCCGGCGTCTCTGCCATCGGGGCGGGTGGCAGCTCCGCCTGCAAGCCGGCGACCGGCAGGACGACACGGACGACCGTTCCGACGCCGGGCGTGCTCTCGAAGACGATCTCCCCGCCCAGGTCCGTGATGATGCCGTGGCAGATCGACAGGCCCAGCCCGGTGCCTTCGCCCACCGCCTTGGTCGTGAAGAACGGGTCGAAGACGTGCGCCAAGACCTCCGGCGTCATGCCACTGCCGGTGTCGCGCACCTCCACGGCCACGCTTCCACCGGGCAAGCGCTTGGTAGCGATGTGGATTTCGTTGCCTTCGACGTTGCCTTCGCGAATGGCCTGGGCCGCGTTGACCAGCAGGTTGACGAAGACCTGGCCCAGCCGAGACTCCGCGGCCTTCACCTTGGGCACGCCGCCGAACTCGCGCACGACCAGGGCGCGCGCGCGAATCTGGTTGCCCGCGAGCCGCAGGGACAGGTCGAGGACGCTCTCGACGTCGGCCTCGGCCGGCTCCGCGCTGTCGGCCCGCGAAAACGTCTTCAGATCCCGCACGATGCGGCCGACGCGCTGCGCGCCCTCGCGCGCGTCCTCGAGCGCGACCAGCACCTCCCGCACCCGCGGCGTGCTGCCGGCCAAGGTGGGATCACCTGCGGCCAGCATCTCCCGCAACTCGCTAGCAACAAAGGTGATATTCGAGGCGGTGTAGGACAGCGGATTGTTGATCTCGTGCGCGACGCCCGCCGCCAATGTGCCGACTGACAGCATGCGGTCGGCCACCTGGATCTTGGCCTGCAACGCCAGGCGCTCGGTGATGTCACTGAAGATGCACGCAAACTGATTGGGCGCCGGGCGAAAGGCCGTGACTTCGTAGGTGCGGCCCAAAGCACCCGAGGCCATCTCGAAGTGAACCGGCTCCCCGGTGCGCACGACCTGGCCGTAGCGCTCGATCCAGGACGACTCGATGGCCGGCAACACCTCGCGCACGGTGCGCCCGACCGTGCTGGCCTCCGGCAGCCCGGTCAGCGCCTGGAACGCCCGGTTCACAGCGAGGAAGCGGTAGTCGACGGGGCGGTCGTGCTCGTCCCACACCATCTCGTGCAGCGCGAAACCGTCGAGCATCTCGCCGAACAGTTGGCGGTAGCGCCTCTCGCGCTCCCTCAGCTCGGTGGCGAAGCGGCGCTCCTCGGTGCCGTCGCGAAACACGAGCACGACGCCGGAGATGTGACCATCCTGACCGCGAATCGGCGCGCCGCTGTCGGCAATCGGGCACTCGGTGCCATGCCGGGCGATGAGCGCGGTGTGGTTGGCGAGGCCGACGACGCGGCCTTCGCGCAAGACGCGGGCCGCCGGGCTCTCGACCTCCTCGCGCGTATCCTCATGAACAATATGGAAGACTTCGGACAGCGGCTTGCCGCGCGCCTCCGCCAGGGACCAGCCGGTGAGCAGCTCCGCCACTGGATTCATCGCCTCGACGCGGCATTCCGAGTCGGTGGAAATGACGCCGTCGCCGATGCTGCTCAGGGTCGCCCGCAGGCGCTCCTCGCTGCGGCCGAGCGTCTCAGCCAGGCTCGCCACTTCGTCCGTCCGGCGCCCCAGGGAGCGCGACAGCAGGATCATGATGGAAGCCAGCACTGGAATGAGCACGACGACATGTGTCGCGCTGCCGTAGGCTTCGTCGAACAAGCCTTCGCGCACGCCGAGCACCGCCGCCATCTCCAAGACGATGGGCGCGAGGATGACCGTCGGCAGGAGCCGGCGGGTCATCTTGCCGGCGGTGTCGGAGCCGGCCACGATGCCCGCCCAACCGCGCTCCGGCCGGGCGGTCAGCACGGCGACGGACGCGAGCAGACAGCCGACCGCCGTGTGAAAGGCCATGTGCGTGTAGGCACCTGCGCCGACAGCGAAGTCCGCATTCAGCGAATAGCCCAGGATGTTCTGCCCGGACAGCGCCGCGGCCGCGATGCCGAGCCCCTCCGAGAGTTGCAGGCCTTCGGCGCCTTTGCGGTCGATGGCAAGGATCGACCCCGCCAACAAGACAAAGCAAATGGCGGCATTCGCGGCCATTCGACCGGGCGCGAAACCGGCCGTCGTCCCTGGCGGTTCGATCACGAGCAGCTGGTCAATGCCGAGATCCTTCCCGGTGACGAACTGGACCAGCACCGCCAACGCCAGCAACGCCAGCCAGACGGCCGCCACTTGCGCCCCCCGATGCAGCCACGGACGGTCCGCGCGCCCCTGCTGCACCGCCAACAACGCTCCGCCGCACAGCACGAAGGCGAGCGCGGTGTTGGCCTTCATCGAGACCCACTGCGGCAGGATGCTCTTGAGGAGCGAGAGGTCCGCAAACCAGCCCACCAGGACGGCGATGCCCAGCACGAGGACGATCCACGCGCAGACCTCGGACGTCCGCCGAAGTTGGGCCCGCAACGGATGTATGCGTGTGGAGTCCGACATGCCCTCCCAGTTCCGTGGCGCGAGGATGTCTACATCCCCACAAAGATACTAGGGAATCTCGCCAGGAACGCGACCGCGTGCTGCAGCTCGCGCTCATCGACGCACTCGCCGATCTTGTGCGTGTTCTGCTCGATGCCAGGCCCAAAGCCGAACATCGCCGGATGCTTGACCGCGCCTGACGTCACCCACGCCTTCCGCGCCGGCACCGCCACCGTCGTGTCCTCGACCGGCAGCGGGAAGCCCACGCCATCGGTCGAGAAGATCCAACGGTCGACGCGCGCCGTCTTGCGCAGGTTGCCGCCCTGCGCGCCCTCCTCGGGCACGTTCGGCGCGACGACACCGGCGTAGGTGCGCACGGCAGCTTGGATCGCCGGGTGCTCCTCCGGCGTCAGCCAGCCCATGTAGATCTGCGGATTGTCGGGGGAATAGCCGCGCCAGGTCGGCTCCTGGTAGCGCGGCACGCCGATGTCCACCGTCAACCCCGCCTTGCGCGCCGCGGCGACGGCGTCGAGCGCCTCGACGTCGGCGACCGCCTGCTGCGGCGTCTCGCCCACGGTCAGGCGGCGATCGAAGCGGAAGACGAAGCGATCCGGAACCGCGCAATCCGACGGCGTCTCCAGCGTCGCCCACGAAGCCGTGCGCGTGCCGTGGCCCAAGAACGCGTGGTCCAGGAAGCCTTCGCGGTTGTCGTAGCGGCGCGCGGCCTCCGCGACGATGGCGCCACCGAACTCCAAGGGATTCTTGCCTTCCCACGGCATCGAGCCGTGGCAGGACTTGCCCTTGACCGCGACCTCGATCTGCATGCGGCCGCGCTGCCCGCGGTAGATGCCGAGCGCGCCCTTGCGCGAATCGCCGGTTCCTTCCGTCAGGATCACGACATCCGGGATCAGCTCCGGCCCGGCGCCCGGCCACACCTTGCTGACCACGTACATCGGCCCGCCGCCGTCATTGTCCTCTTCCGCCGCCGTCGCGTACGCCCGCACGATGGCGCCCTTGAGCGCGCCTTCCCCTGCAAGTTCAAGCAGGATCTTGGTCGCGACCGCCTCCGCCACCACGCCGCCGAGCTGATCCGCCGAGCCGCGCCCGAACAGCAGCCGGTCCCACTGCCCTTCCGGCGGCAGGTGACCCAACTCCTTCTGCAGAAACGCCTTGTCCACCTTCGCGGCGTCCTGGAGACCATCGTAGGCGTCGATGCCGCCGCCAATCTTCTCCAGCCACTGCGGCCGCAGCGCGCGCACCGTGTCCGAGTGACCATCCAGGTAGATGATCTTCTTGTCTTTCTTCGCGATGCCGTCGTGCTCGTCCTCGACGGTCCAGACGAGGTTGCCGAACGCGTCGAAGTCCACGTCCTCGGGCCGCCGCACCGCGCCGATCTCCACGATCTTGCGCTTCAAGTACTGCAGCCGTGGACCTTCGTGGTTCGACAGGCCGCAGCGCGGATCCCCGCCCTGCTCCGGCGACTTGTCGACGTAATCAGCGGGAATCCGGACGACTTCCGCGAGCATCTCGCGGGCCAGGGGCCGGTAGCGCTCCGCCAGTTCGGCGACGCGCGCATCAAGAGAAACAGCCATGACCAACCCCTCGTGTTACAGCCCGATCTTCTCGGCGAGGCCCTGCACCTTCGCCACAGCCAGCATCGCCATGATGATATAGACCTTTTTCTGCGCCTCGCGCGCCACGTTGACCTTGTGCAGGTCCATGACGCCCGCCGAGACCTCCGCGCCGATGTCCGCGGGCAAGCAGTGCAAATACAGCGCCTTGCCGCCTTCGGTGCGCGCCATGCGCGACTCGTCGCAGATCCAATCGCGGTGCTGCGCGTTCAAGGCCAGCGCGCGCTGCTCGATGTCCTTCATCCCCGCGTTGTCCTTGCGCTTGTTCGCCTCGACGCGCTCCAGCATCAGCGCCTGCGGGCCCCAGCTCTTCGGGTACACGGCGTGCGCGCCCTCGAAAGCCTCGTCCATGTTGTGCGTGACGCGGAAGGAACCACCAGATTCCTGGGAGTTCTGCTTGGCGGCCGCCATCGGCATGTCCAGCAGGTCATAGCCGTACGGGTGCGCCAGCGTCACCTCGGCGCCGTAGCGCGTCAGCAGCATGATGAGGCCCTGCGGCACGCTTAGCGGCTTGGCGTAGCTGGGCGAATACGCCCAGGAAACCGCGATCTTCTTGCCGCGCAGACTCGAAGGTCCGCCGAAGTGCTCGCGCAGCCACATCAGGTCCGCCATCGCCTGCGTCGGGTGGTCGATGTCGCATTGCAGATTGACGATCGGCACTTTGCGCGCATTGCCCGTGGCGTCCAGGTAGCTGTCGATGCCGTCCTTCACGTCGCGCATGAAGGAGTTGCCCTCGCCCAGGATCAGGTCGTGGCGCACACCCAACGCGTGAGAATTCATGCCCAACATCGCGCCCGTCTCCGCCGCGGTCTCGCCGTGCGACACCTGCGTCGAGGAGCCGTCGACGATGACCGGCTGCATCCCCAGCCGCGACGCCGCGCCCGCCCACGCCGACTTGGTGCGCGTCGAGTTGTCGAAGAACATCGCGTAGGCCAGCTGATTCGGCAGCAAAGCCGGCATCTTGCCTTTCAGATCCAGCTTCTCCATGCGCGTGGCGACGGTCAGCAGGGCTTCGAGTTCCGCGGTCGACCAGTCCTGGGTCAGGAGCATGCTGCGGCCGTACAGCTGGTCGAGGATCGAATGCTTGGACATGTTCGAATTCTCCTTTAAAGATAGCGGGTTCAGTCGGCGATGATGCGGGTTCCCGCGCGGCCTTCGAAGGCCTCCGGCAGGGCTTCCGGCGTGCAGATCAGACACTCCTTGCCGCCGTGGTCCAGAAAGTACAGCGCCGCCTCGACTTTTGGCCCCATGCTGCCGGCGGGGAACTGGCCGGCGGCGTGGTAGGCTCGCAGCTCCGAGGCGCGAACTTCATGCAATGCCTTGCGATTGGGCGTCTGGAAGTCGACGTAGATGACGTCCACGCCGGTGGTGATGATGAGCCGGTCGATGCCGAGGTCGACGGCGAGCAGGGCGCTGGCGCGGTCCTTGTCGATGACCGCCTCGACGCCGCGCAGGCGGCCATCCGGGCTCTTTGCAACGGGAATGCCGCCGCCGCCGCAGGCGATGACCGTCATGCCGTCGCGCACCATGGTGCGGATCGACGTCAGCTCGAGGATGCGGGTCGGCAGCGGCGACGGCACGACGCGCCGGTAGCCGCGCCCCGCATCTTCCACCATGATCCAGCCGTGTTCCTTGGTCAGCGCCTCGGCGTGCTCCTGATCGTAGAACTTGCCGACCGGCTTGGTGGGCTTCTGGAACGCCGGATCCGCAGCATCCACTTCGACTTCCGTCACGACGGTCGCGACCTGCGCCTTGCTGCCCAGCAATGCCAGCGCCCCGCGCAACTCGTGCTGGATCATGTAGCCGATGCTGCCCTGCGAGTTGGCAACCAGCGAATCCAAAGGCACTTCGTGCAGCGCGTCGCGCGTCAGCTCCGAGCGCAGCAGCATGAAGCCCACCTGCGGCCCGTTGCCGTGCGTCAGCACCAGCTTGTGCCCGGTCGCAATCAGCTTGGCAATCGGCGCCACCGCGCGCGCCGTCACTTCGAACTGGCTGCGAACCGTGGGCTTTTGCTTGGGATCCAGCAGCGAGTTGCCGCCCATCGCCACGAGGCATGCCTCGCTACCCAACTTTCCGCGCGCCATCGACATGTTGCCCTCACATCGCCTGCCAGAGCCTCGCCGCCTGCAAGCGCGCGTTCGCTCTCACTTTTGCTTCGTCCAGTGTCCGGACCTCGCGGTCCTGCACGACCACGCGCCCTTGCGCCACCACGTGCCGCACGTGCTGCTGGCCGAAACCGTAGACAGCGTGGCCTTCGAGGTTGTCCGCCGTCAGCGGCGTCGGCGCGTCATAATCCAGCACAACGAGGTCGTTGTCACGAAAGACGCCGAGTTGCGCAAGGTAGTCGTCGACGCGGTGCAGCCGCTGCCAGGCCGCCTGCGGCGCCAGCCCGCCGGTCGTCTGGCCATCGAAGTACGCAGCGCGCAGGCTCGCCAGCATGTCCGAATGCATGCCATCGGTTCCGAGCAAGATGCGCTCGCCCAGGCCGCGGGCATCGAACGTGCCGACGTTGTTGTGCCGGTTGCTCTCCGGGTTCTGCACCACCCACGCGCGGCTTGCGGCAATCGCTGCACGTTCACTGGCATCCAGGTGCAAGCCATGCGCCAGCAAGGTGTGCGGCAGGTCCAGCGCCCCCGCGTCCGCCAGCCGATGCACCACGCGGCGCCCGTGCCGCGCCAGCGTCTCGTCCTGGTCGGCCTCTGCCTCCGCGACGTGGATGTGCACGCCGGTGTTGAAGTTCTTCGCCAGCGCCACGGCCTGCGCCAGCAGCGCGTCGGAGACCGTGAACGAAGCATGCAGCCCGATGAGTGCCTTGCGCGTCGCCGCGAACCGCTCGCTCTCGTGCAGCCCCGCCGCCAGCGCCGCGGGGCCGTCGCGATCCGACAGCTCCAGGCACAGCAGGTGGCCGACTCCCGCGGAATCCAGCGTTTGCGCGATGAGATCCAGGCTGCCGGCAGCCGCGTGCGGGGAGCTGTGGTGGTCGATGACGAACGTGGCGCCCGCTTTCAGCAGGTCAACGGCGGTCACTTGCGCGCAGGCGCAAATGACGTCGGCGTCCAGCGCGCGGTCGAGGCGCCACCACACGCGCTCGAGGATCTCGCGGAAGTTCGAGGGCGGCGGCTGCGGCGACGGCATGCCGCGGGCGAGCGCGGAGTAGATGTGGTGGTGCGCGACCGCGAAGGCCCGCGTCACCAGACCGCCATGGCAATCGAGCACTTCCGCGGGATCCGGGATGGCAGCGGTCGGATGCAGTTCGCCGCCCGCACCGCGCTCCACGAGGAAGTTGCCGCGCAGGATGGCGCCACCGTGCGGGTCGATCCTTGCAGCATCGCGCAAGTATAGCGGGGAGACGTTCATGCTTCGTCGCCTGTCCCCGGCAAGCCGAGCGCGCGCAGCTCGCGTTTCTTGCGCTTGCGTGCAAGTGGCAGCTTGTAGCGGCGCACGCCGTCGAACTGGTAGAGCGCATTGGCGACCGCGGGCGCCGTCGGCACCAGGCCGATCTCGCCGACGCCCTTGGCACCGAAAGGCCCATGCGGGTCCGGCACTTCGACGCCGATGACGGTGACTTTCGGCATCTCGCTGGCGCGCAGCACGCCGCAATCGCGCAGCTTCAAGGACACCGGCACGCCGTCCGCCATCGGCAGATCCTCGGTCAGCGCGTAGCCCAGGCCCATGTGCACGGAACCCTCGATCTGGCCTTCGAAAAGCGTCGGATTGACGATGCGGCCGGCGTCGTGGGCGGCGATGACCTCCTCGACCTTGCCTTGCGCATCCAGAATCACGACTTGCGCGGCATAGGCGTAGGAATAGTGCGTCACCGGCGGCTTGCCGTCCGCCGCGCCGGGCGCGGTGGTCCAGTCGCAGATCCACTCGCCGAAGTACTCGCGGCCGATCAATTGCGCCAACGTGCAAGTGTTGAGGTCGGCGGCGAGCTTGAGGCCGGCTGCGCGCACGCCGTGGCCGACCAGGCTGGTGCCGCGCGAGGCGGTGGTCATGCCGGTGACGACCTCGAAGCGCGAATCGACGATGACCGAGACGATGGCCGGGTCGACACTTGCGGTTTCGCACAGCATTTGCACGGCGACGGTGTCGACGCCCTGGCCCATCTCGGTCCAACCGTGGTGGATCTCGATGCGCGGTCCCGGCAGGATGCGAAGCAGCGCGCGGCCGATGTCCTGGACACCATTGCCGATGCCGGTGTTCTTGAGGCCGAGCGCGAGGCCGGCGAACTTCGCCGCTCGGAAGCGCTCGCGCACGGCTTCGAGGCAGGCGCGCGCGCCGACGCCGCCGTGGAGGATCTGGCCGGTCGCCGTGCTGCTGCCTTCGGTCAGCGCGTTGTCCCAGCGCAGCTGCCAGCGATCAAAGCC
>CAIXAA010000137.1 GCA_903917305.1 uncultured Myxococcales bacterium
GCATGGTCTTGCGCCTGGAGGAACGCGCCGGCCGCCAGCGCCCGCGACGCCGCTGCCAGGTTGACGCGCGCCCGCAGCATCGCCGGCTCGGAATCGGCAACCACCGTCCCTGACGCGTTCAGGTGGCGCGCGACGTTGAACGCGCGGTCGCCCAGCTCCGCCGGCGGCGTGTCGCGCAGCAACTGCGCGGCGATGCGGCCGTGGTGCGAGCGCCGCTCCTCCTCGCCCGCCAACGCGTACGCCGCCGCCTGCACGCGGTCGTGGGCAAAGGCAAACTCGGCGCGCACGCCCGTCGCCAGCTCCAGCGCGGCATCGATGTGCAGGTAGCCTTCGCCGATCGGCGTCACCAGCCCGGCTGCCAGCGCCGGCCACAGCGCCGCCGCCACCTCCGTCGCCGGGCGGCCCTCGATGATGGCCAGCGTCTCCAGCTCGAAGCGGTGGCCGATGCAGGCCGCCGTCTGCAGGACGCGCTGGCTCTCCGCGGCCAGCTCGCGCAGCTTCTGCGACAGCAATTCGACCACATTGTCGGTCACTTGCAGGTCGGCGATCGCGCGCAGGTCCCAGCGCCAGGCCTTGACGGCCAGGTCGTACTGCAGCAGGCCGCGGTCGGCAAGGTGGTGCAGGAAGCGGTGCACGAAGAAGGCATTGCCCGACGTCTTGTCGTGCACCAGGTGCGCCAGCGCCTCGGAGCGGCCGCTGGCGGCTTGCGTGGCATCCTGAATCAGGTCGCAGACATCCGAGCGGCTCAGGTTGCCGAGCGTCAGCGTCTCGATCGGCACGTCCCGCTCGGCCAGCGAGCGCAGCGTTTCGGTCAGCACGTGGCCCGGCCCCACCTCCGCATCGCGGTACGCGCCGACGACGACCAGGTGGCGCAGCTCCGGATCGGTCAGCAGCGCATCGAGCAGGTCGAGCGACGCCAGGTCCGCCCACTGCAAGTCGTCCAGGAACAGCACGACCGGGTGCTGCGGCCCGCACACCGCGCGCACCAGCCGCCGCATCAGGTAGCGCGACCGCACGTGCGCCGCCGCGCCGTCGACCGCGGGGATCTCCGGCTGCGGCCCCAGCACCAGCTCCAGGCCCGGCACGATCTGCAGCACCGCGCGGCCCAGATCGCCAACGGCCTCGTGCAAGCGCGCGCGCCAGGCATCGAGGCGCGCCTCGTCCTCGGTCAGCAGGTGGTCGATCAGCACGGAAAACGCTTGCGCGAAGCCGGAATACGGGATGTTGCGGCTGAACTGGTCGAACTTGCCCTTGAGCAGCGTGCCGCGGCTGGCCGCCAGGGGCCGCTGCAGCTCGCCGACCAGCGCCGACTTGCCCACGCCTGAAGGTCCTGCAATGCAGACCAGTTGCACGCGACCGCCGCGCTCCGGCGCCAGCGCCCCCAGCAGCGTCGCCGCCTCGCGCTGGCGGCCGTACAGCTTCTCGACCACCGCAAAGCGCGCCGGCGGATCGCCCTGGCCGATCTGCACCACGTAGTCCGTCACGCCGTCGCGCGCCGCGTTCAGGCAGACCTGCAGGTCCACCCACAGGCCGAACGCCGTGCGGTAGCGATCCTCTGGGCTTTTCTCAAGCAGTTTCGCGATGATGTGCGACAGCGGCTCCGGCACCGCCGGGTTGATCGTGTGCGCCAGCGGCGGCACGCGCGCCAGGTGGCAGTGCACCAGCTCGAGCGGATCGCGCGAACCGAACAGCGGCCGGCCGGTCAGCACCTCGAAGAAGCTCACGCCCAACGAATACAGGTCGGTGCGGTAGTCGACCGTGCGGTTCAGGCGCCCGGTCTGCTCCGGCGACAGGTAGCCGAGCGTGCCGACCATGTCCCCGTGGCGCTCGTGCTCCGCCGCCTTGACGTCGAGGCGTGTCGACAGCCCGAAGTCAATGAGATGCGGACGCAATTCGCCGTCCACGATGATGTTGGACGGCTTCAGGTCGCGGTGGATGATGCCTTGCTGGTGCAGTTGCCCCAGCGTGTGCGCCAGTTGCACGGCCACCGAGAGGAACTCGAACAATTGCGCACGGTCGTGCACGACCGGCATGCGGTCGAACGGCTCGCCGGGGACGTGGGCCAGCACCAGCGCGTGGCGGTTCTCGATGCGCGTGCGCTCGACGGCGCGGCGCACGCCGGCGATCTCCAGCCCGCGCGTGACCGACAACTCGTTGATCAGACGGCCAAGCAGGTGCGGCGACGGGAACTCGTCGTCGAGGACCTTCAAGACCACCGCCCCGCCCGGCCAGTGCGGGTCGAGGAACAGCGTGGAGCGATCGCGTTTGGAAAGGAGCGTCCGCATTCAGGTTCGTCAGCTCCAATCCGCCAAGGTGTCGATGTGCAGGCGCCGCGTCGCGAGCTTGCCACCCGCGGCGCGCAGCGCGCGCACGGCCTTGTGCGCGGAGACGACGCAGCCTTCCATGTACCCGATGTTCGTGCCGTAATCCGTCCAGTCGCCGACCAGCCACAGGTTCTCGAACCCCGAGCCGTCGGGCCTCAAGCGGTACTGCTCCGTGTTCGGCACCGCGATGACGTACTGGTCGCTGGGCGCCACCGCCGCCGCGAAGTACTGGTCGAGGAACTTGCGGCGCGCGTCGTCCGTGTCCTCCCCCAGCCCTCGCAGCAGCGCCGGATCGACGCCGGTCGGGTAGGCGTGCGACGTGGCTTTCTTCAAGAACCAGCCCATGTTGTCCATCAGCCACTGCCACGTCAGCTCGCGCACGCGGCGCACCTGGTTCTCGCGGTAGCGCACGTCGTTCGGGTCCGGCGGCTCCAGCTCGTCGGGCAGGATGCCGGTGAACATCGCCAGGAACTTGGGCTGCTTGCCCGCCGGCCAGTCCTCCGTTGCGATGATCTGTGTGGAATCCAGCCACGAAAACAGCGGGTTGGCATACGTGACCACGTTCGCCACGCACTCCACCTCGCCCATGCCCCATTCTTTCGCGTCGTAGCCCAGCGTCGCGATGTCGTCCTTGAACCACAGCTGCGCGCTCATGACCTGCGCCGTGCGGATGTTGGCGACCATGTCGCGCCAATCTTGTTTCTTTGCCAGGATCTGCGGCGCGCACTGCGCCAGCGCCTTGGCCGGAATGCCCAGGATGACCTCGTCGAAGTCCGTGCCCAGCGCCAGCGTGAGCGGCTCGCCCCCCTGCCAGTCGGTCCACGGCGACTCCAGGTCGACCTTGCGCGCCTGCAGCTCCTGCGCCTGCGCCGCGTCGATCTGGCTGTAATCCGGCGCATTTCTCCAACACGGCGTGCCGTGCAGGACCACGCGCGGATCGTAGCTCGCGCTGTTCAGCTTGACCTGGCGCTCGACCTGGATGCGCTCGATCTTCTCGTCCGACGTGTAGTCGATGCTCTTGACCTTGTGGAAGAATTCGAACTTCACGCCGCGCGCCGCCAGCACCTCGTAC
>CAIXAA010000138.1 GCA_903917305.1 uncultured Myxococcales bacterium
ATGTCGTTCACCAGCAGCATCAGCAGCGCGACCACGGCCTCGAGTTCCGGCCCCGGTGGCGGCCGCGACGGCGGGCGCTTCAAGGGATGCAGCAGACCGTGGGCAATCGCGGTCAGCCAGCGCTGCGCGTGGCGGTGGACGGCGCGCTGGCCAAAGCGCCGATCGGTCTCCAAGTCGCGCTTTTGCTTGGGCGCCGCCTTGGCCAGCAGCACCAGCACGTCATCCGGCAGCAGGAAATGCGGCACCAGGTCTTCCTCGATCGCCAGCCGCTCGCGCTCCGCCGCCAGCGCGTGCAGCACGCCGGCTTCGCGCGGATCCATGCGCCGCCCACCCGCCACACGCGCGAAGGCTTGATCGGGATCGCGGGTATAGCGGCTGAGATCGCACAGCTCCCGGCACTCCTGCAGCACCCACTCGAGGCGCCCGAGCTTCTGCAGCTCCGCGGTCAGGAGCTGGTGCAGCGGCAGGAGGTGCAGGACGTCGCCGGCGGCATAGCCGAGCATGCGCTCCGGCAGCGGGCGCTGGCTCCAATCGCTCATCTGATCGCCCTTGGGCTGGTGCACGCCGAGCAGGTTCGCCAGCAGCCCGGACAGCCCGACCTGCAGGCCATGCCCGAGGAAGGCGGCGGCGATCTGCGTGTCGAACACCTCGGTCATCGCGACGTCCCACTGCATCGCCGCGATCCGCAAGTCATTCTTGAGCGCGTGCCCGACCACGCACAGCCCTGGCCGCGCCATCGCGCGGAACAGCGCGCCCATGTCGCCCTGCCCGAGCGGATCGATGAGGAACACGGCGTCCGGCGTCGAGAGCTGCATCAGCATCAGCCGCGGCACGTAGGTGCGCTCGCTGTGGAACTCGGTGTCGAAGCCGATGACGGTCTGGCCCTCCAACGTGTGGATGAGCGCATCGATCTCGGCGGCGGTGGTCAAGACGGGGAAAGACATGGCGACCTGGACACGGGCGTAAGCGCCGCGCGTACGCTAGCACAGCGCCTGTACACACGGCCAATCCATGCTAGAACGGCCCTCGGCGCACGGGGCGCGGGAGGTAGGGCGATGGAACAGCGACAGGCAGGCCTGTTCGGCGCACCGCAAGCAGATGACGCGCGGATGGAGGAACCGGTGGCAAATCCACCTGCGGATTCAGCGGCTTTTGAAGATCTCGTCGCCGAACTCGACACGCTCGTCGGCCAGTTGGAGGCGGGGCAATTGTCGCTGGAAGACAGCCTGGGCGCGTTCGAGCGCGGCATGCTGCTCAGCCGCCGCGCCGCCGCAATCCTGGACGCCGCGGAGCACCGCATCGAACAGCTCACCGGCACGCCCGACGCGCCGGTGCGCAGGCCAATGGATGAGCCCATCGGCTAACGATCGCACACAGTTACGCGAGAACTTTTCGCCCACCGTCGGTCACCTACGATCCGACACGGCCCGGCACACGACGCGGGGCACGCAGGTGGCGCCATGGTTCTTTCCCTCGAGCATGACCTGCTGATGAGTGCCGCCGCCAAGACCCAACGCCTCGATGCCCGCCTGGTCGCGGAGGGGCTGTGCGTCGATCTCCATGAAGCGCAAGCCTTTGTCCTGGCTGGCCGCGTCATGGTCGGCGAGCAGAAGGCGCAGAAGGCCGGCATGCCCGTCGCGCTGCACCTGCCGCTGCGCCTGATCGGCGGACCGCCGATGCCGTACGTGTCGCGCGGCGGCGTGAAGCTCGAAGGCGCGCTGCGCGAGCTGGGCGTCGACGTCGTCGGCAAGCACTGCATCGATGTGGGCGCTTCCACAGGTGGTTTCACGGATTGCCTGCTGCAGCGCGGCGCCGCGGAAGTCGTGGCCGTCGACATCGGCTTCGGCCTGCTGCACGACAAGCTGCGCCGCGACGAGCGCGTGCACGTCCTGGAGCGCACGCACGCCCGCGCGCTCACGCCCTCGATGCTGCCGTGGCCCGCGGATTTGCTGGTGATGGACGTCAGCTTCATCGGGGCGCGCAGCGTCCTGCCGGCGCTGGTGCCGCTGTGCCGGCCGGGCGGTCAACTGCTGATCATGGTCAAGCCGCAGTTTGAGGCGGCGCGCGAGGATGTCGAGCCCGGCGGCGTGGTGCGCGACGATACCGTGCGCTGGCAGACGGTGGCGCAGGTCGAGACGCTGGCGGAGGCGCTGGGCTGCCGGGTGCTGGGGCGGGCGGAGAGCCAGCTGCACGGTCCCATGGGCAACCGCGAGATCTTCGTGCTGTTGCAGCGAACCGAGACCGCCGCGCCGCTGGACGTCGATCCGCGCGCGTGACCCCAGCTTGCAACCGGCGAGCGCGAAGCTACACTCGCGCCGATGAACGCACACCCCGCGCCGCACCTGTCGATTGTCGTCCCGGTCTACAACGAGGAGGAGAGCCTGCGGCCGATGCACGCCGCCATCGGCGCCGCCCTCGACCCGACCGCGCACGCCTATGAAGTGATCTACGTCGATGACGGTTCGCGCGACCGTTCCTTCGAGATCCTGCAGGAGCTGGCCGCGGAGGATCCACGCGTCAAGGTCGTGCGTTTTCGCCGCAATTTCGGGCAGACCGCGGCGATGGCGGCCGGCTTCGAGCATGCCACGGGCGATGTCGTCTTCCCGATCGACGCGGATTTGCAGAATGATCCCATCGATATTCCGAAGATGCTGGCGCGCCTGGACGAAGGCTTCGACGTCGTCGCCGGCTGGCGCGAGAAGCGCCAGGACGCGTTCCTGACCAAGACACTGCCCTCGCGCATCGCCAACCGCATCATCGGCCGCGTGACCGGCGTGCCGCTGCACGACTACGGCTGCACGCTCAAGGCCTGCCGCGCCGAAGTGCTGCACGACGTGCGCCTCTACGGCGAGATGCACCGTTTCCTGCCTGTGTTCGCGCATCTGGCCGGCGCGCGCATCACCGAGATGCCGGTCCTGCACCACCCGCGGCGCTGGGGCACGTCCAAGTACACGCTGGCCAAGACGTTTCGCGTGATCCTCGATTTGATCACCGTGCGCTTCCTGGCGGCCTACGCCACCAAGCCCATTTACTTCTTCGGGAAGTTCGCGGCGTGGTCGATGGCCGCATCGCTGTTCGCGATGGGTTGGACCGTCGTGCATCGCCTTGCGTGGCACATCTATGTGAAAGACCAGCCGATGTTCCAGGTAGGAATCTTCTTTGGCATCGCTGGGTTGCAATTCCTGCTGTTCGGCCTGCTCGCCGAGATGACCATGCGCACCTACTACGAGAGCCAGCGCAAGCCGACCTACTTCGTGCGCGAACGGCTCAACTTGGCCGCGCCGTCGCAGGATCGCTGAATGTGCGGCATCACCGGATGGTTTTCGACGCAGCCGCAGCGGTTCGGACCGGAATCCGGCGAGATCCTGCGCGGCATGCGCGACCGGCTGCTGCACCGCGGGCCGGATGACTTCGGCGATCACATCGAAGTTCCAGAGGACGTGCAGCGGCTTGGCGGCGTGGCGCTGGGCTTTCGCCGGCTGTCCATCCTCGATCTGGCCGGCGGCCACCAGCCGATGGGCAGCCCGGACGGCACGGTGTGGGTCGTCTTCAACGGCGAGATCTACAACCACTTGGATTTGCGCAAGGAACTTGAGGCGGCGGGCTACACCTTCGCGACGCGCAGCGACACCGAAGTGCTGGTGCACGGCTGGCAGCACTGGGGCCTCGGCCTGTTCCCCAAGCTTTCAGGCATGTTCGGCGTGGGCATCTGGGACGCACGCAAGCGCAGCCTCGTGCTGGCGCGCGACCCGATGGGCAAGAAGCCCGTGTTCGCCACGCTGTGCGATCAAGGCCGCACGCTGGTGTTCGGCTCGGAGCTGTCGGCGGTCCTGGCGCACCCGGCGGTGGAGCCGCGCATCGACGCCGGTGGCCTGCAATCCCTGATCCTGATGGACTATGTCGCCTCGCCGCGCGCGATCGTGCAGGGCGTCGAGACGCTGCAGCCGGGCGGCCTGTGGCACGTGACGGTGGGTGCGCACGGCGGGCTGCAGGTGGCGCGCGACTGCTACGCGCCGCCGACGCGGCCCAACGCGGAGCTGGCGCTTCTGACCGAGCAGGACGCCCTGCGCGAGCTGGACCAGCGGATTTCCCGCGCGGTGGAGCGGCGTTTGATGGCGGACGTGCCGCTGGGCATCTTCCTGTCCGGCGGCATCGACTCCTCGCTGGTCGCGTACTACGCGGCGCGCCACCGGCCGGCACGTGAGCTCGACACGTTCTCGATCGGCTTTGAAGACAAGAGCTTTGACGAATCGGCCCACGCGCGCACGGTCGCGCAGCACCTGGGCACGCGCCACCACGAGCGCACGTTCGATCCGCAGGCGTGCCTCGATCTGGCGCCCAAGCTGCTGGCGAGCATCGACCAGCCGCTGGCCGACGCCTCGATCCTGCCGACGTGGTTCCTGTGTGGTTTCGCGAGGGAACAGGTCACGGTCGCGCTGGGCGGCGATGGCGGCGACGAGTGGTTCCTCGGCTACCCGACCTTCTACGCCGATCCGGTGGCGCGGCTGGCGGATCGCCTGGGGCTGGCGCACGTGCAGCCGTGGCTGGCGGCGATCGTCCAAAAGCTGCCGGTTTCGCATGGGAACCTGTCGCTGGACTTCCAGCTCAAGCGCTTCGTCGCCGGGCTGGGCTACCAGGGCGGGCTGCGCCACATCGCGTGGATCGGCGGGCTGGAGCCGCGCCAGCATGGCCGCGTGCTGGCGGCGGACGCGCTGCAGGAGCTCCATCGGCACGAAGAGACCACCGAGAGCTCCATCTCCGAGGTCTGGCGGCAGTGGCAGTCGGTGGCGCGCGACGACGCCGATGCGCTGGCCGGGCTCTATGCGCGCTACTACTTGGGCGACGGCGTGCTGCAAAAGGTCGATCGCGCCTCGATGCTGCATTCGCTGGAGGTGCGGGCGCCGCTGCTGGATCGCGACGTGGTGGAGCTCGCGCGTGCCCTGCCGACGCGCATGAAGCTCCGTGGCCGCACGACCAAGTGGCTGCTGCGCAAGCTGGCCGAGGACAAGCTGCCGCCGCACATCGTGAAACGGCCGAAGAAGGGCTTTGGCGTGCCGATCGCCGCCTGGCTGCGCGGCCCGCTGCGCGGCTGGATGACCGATGTGCTGAGCGAAGAGCGCCTGCGGCGCGCGCCGTTCCTGAACGTGACCGGAATTCAGGGGCTTGTGAAGGAGCACCTGGACGGGCGCGCGGACCACAGGAAAGTGCTGTGGGCGCTGCTCTGCTACTGCGTCTGGCAGGAGAAGCTGGCGCGGCAGTAGGGGCCTGGCGAGAACGCGGCCAAGCCCCTACTGCCTCACCGCGAACTTAGGGAGCGACGGGGGCCGGAGCCACGCCGGGGGCAGCCACGGGGGCCGCGCCGGGAGCCTGCGGCGCCGCCGGCATCGCAAGCGCCTTGATGGCGGCGATCAGGTCGACGGGCACTTCCAGCGTGCAACCCACGGAGTGCACGTGGTTCTGGCAGGAGATAACGGCCGCCGACGTCGACGGGAACGCCGGGATCTCCGGGAAGGCCGCCTTGAAGGCCGCCATCGCCGCACCCGGGTTCATGTACATCTGCCAGGAGGCGTCCTGGACCTTGCCCATCGCGGCCTTGTAGCCGGCTGCGTCCGTCAGGCCACCGGCCGTCCCGGACACCGCCTTCTTGCCGGTCTCGAGCGCCGACGGCCCGAACACCAGGGCCATCTTGGCCTTCGAGGAGCAGAGCGCGATCGAGGCCTTGTCGCCCAGCAGCTTCTC
>CAIXAA010000139.1 GCA_903917305.1 uncultured Myxococcales bacterium
GGTGGCCGTCGAGAAAGCCGGCCATGCCCTGGTCAAAGCCAAAGCGCAGGAAAATCCGCCGGCTGTACGACAGCACCAGCACGAAGCCGACCAGCCGCCGCTCGGCGCGACCGACCTTGACCTTGCCGAAATGTGCCCAGTCGACCTGGCCTTCTTCACCGGGCAGCGTGCGCAGGCGGATGTACGCCTCGGCGGGCTTGCGCGGCCGGTGCTGCGAGACGTAGTGGCGGAAATGGTCCGCGCTGCCGCGATGACCCCGCTCGACCGCCATCTGAAACAGCGAGGACGCGCACAGGCCCGGGTATTTGCCGAGGATTTCCTCGATCATCGGCAGCCAGACGGCGAGCTTGGAATGCATCGGCTGCACCAGCGGCTTGATGCTGCCCGCCTGCCGCAGCACGCGCTGGACCACGCTGCGGTGCAGACGCAATTGCCGCGCGATGGTGCCGGGCGACCACTTTTCCTGGCCGTACAAACGCAGGATCTCATGCGCCAAGGCATCAGAAATCATGGCCTTCTCCTTTCTGGACGGCGGCGGCCCAGGTACGCAGGGAAAGCTGGCGGCGGCGGTCGAGCCCGACGCGCACGATGCGCACCAGCGCGTTCGAGGTCAGGGTCAGCTCGTCCGACAAGGAAGCCCAGTCGAAAAAAGTCCGGTCCTGGCCGGCCACAGAAACCGCAGCACAGACCGGCCCGCCACTCCAAAGCGCCACGCTTTCCAGCAGCCTCAGCAAGGCTCGCGCATCGCAGTTCTGCCGCGGCAGCCGCGCCTTGAGCAGCTCCTCGCCGTCCATCTCCGTCACCGTCACGCGGATCAGCCGCGCCTCGATCCGCACCCGGATCCGCCACCCCGGCCTCCGGTCCATCGTGTCGTGCCAGTTCATCTCTTGCCTCCACCGCGGCAGCACCAAGCGCCGCGGGGAGGAAGCAAACAGGATCAGCAGCTTGCGGTGGAGAGCGATGCGTGACATCGCCTGGAAGTTGGTCTTTTTCGCGGTGCCGACGCTGGCGCAGACGGCCCTTCTCACGGCCGCGCTCGGTCGCGCCGTAGCGACGGCCAGCACGCTGTAATCGCTCGCGTTTGGCCAATGGCGCACAGTCGTCGCACAAGGACCGGCAGGTATCGCAGCTGCCGCAGACAAAAACCGCGACCCGGCAGCGAGAGCACACGAAGCGGCGCAGGCTGGAAACGGCCACCGATCTCCGGCGGCGAAAGCTTGACCACGCGCGCCGGATCTGCCCAAATCCACTACGGTTCTGGCGCTCTCCGGCGCGAGGATGTGGGAGCAGGCCTCGGTTCCGGACGCCAATCAGGATGGCCGGGGCCTGCTCGCCCTCGCCGCGTCAAGACTCGCGTCTGGGCGGCAAAGCGCAAGAAGTTCAGCTGGGTGCAGTGTTGGGCCAGCGCGGAAACGCTCTCATTTTCTCAGAACGCGAGCCCGGCGCGGCCGCGGTGGACCCCTCCGCTGCGGGGAGCGACTGGCCCGTGAGGTTGTCGAGGCCCTTCACGGCGCTGGTGCCGTAGAGGCCGACGACACTGAGGAGGGTGACGACACTGAGGCCCTTGGCGAGGTGAC
>CAIXAA010000140.1 GCA_903917305.1 uncultured Myxococcales bacterium
CACGGCCAGCGCCGCCAGGGCAGCGCCCGCGCGCCGGCTTATCTTCGTTTGAACCATGCAAATCCCTTGCTCCATGCGCAGAGGCCAAGGTACAGCATACGGTCCAAGGTGCTGCATGCAAGGCGCTTGGCGCCTCCCTCCGGCGCAGGCTGTACTTTGCTGCGCCACAAGCTGACAATCATGGCCGATGCTTGGTGGTGCGAACCCGCATTTCGCTCCACCCGTGCGCCGCTCCGGAGTGCCATGACCGCAACCGAGTCCTTCCAAAGCGGTTCGCCGCTGCCGATCGAGTCCATCGCCCCCCAGCTGCGCCCCCTCGCGCTGCGCACCTCGCCGCACGCCGTGCGCGACCGCATCAGCCGCGGCATGGTGCCGGCGCCGCCGGACATCCTCGTGCCCGCGCTGGTCTACCTGCTGCAGGATCCCGAGGAGATCATTCGCAAGGGGGCGCGCGACACGCTGCTGGCCATGCCGACCAGCCTGCTGCTGCCGGTGGTGCAGGCGGCAGCCGATCCCGGCGTGCTCGATGGCCTGGCCCGCGTGCTCTACAAGAGCGACGAAGCCTGCCGCGTCATCGCCCTGAACGCCGCCACCGCCGACGACACGATCCGCTACCTGGCCGGCGTCGCTGCAAGCGCCACGTGCGAGACGATCGGTCGCAACCAGGTGCGCGCCATGCGCTATCCGGCAATCGTCGAGGCGATCTACCTCAATCCGCGCGCGGGGCACGGTGTGGTCCAAGCGCTGCTGGACCTGGCGGTGCGGTCGGCCTTGCCGCTTGAGCACATGCCCGGCTTTCGCGAGGCCAAGGCGCTCCTGCTCGGCGAGGAGAAGGACGACACGGCCGGTGGCGGTCTGTCCGACATGGAGTTTGCTTCCGCGCTGCTCATGGCTTCCGGCCAGGATGCCCCGGCTGCCACCGCGACCGCGGAGGTGCTCGACGAGAAGAAGGCCTCGACGCTGCAGTCGCTCATCCAGCGCATGTCCGTCTCGCAGAAGGTGCGCATGGCCAGCGTCGGCGATGCGTCGGTGCGCAAGCTGCTGATCCGCGATCCGAAGAAGATCGTGGCCTTCGCCGTGCTGCGCTCCCCGCGGCTGACCGAAGGCGAGGTCACCAACTTCGCCGGCAACAAGGCGCTGTCCGAAGACATCATCTCGATGATTGCCCGCAACCGCGTGTGGACCAAGGACTATGCCACGCGGCGCGCGCTGGTCTTCAACCCCAAGACGCCGCTGCCGGTGTCGCTCGGCTACCTGCGCAGCATGCACGCCAAGGACTTGAAGGACGCGTCCATCAGCCGCGACATCAACGGCACCGTGCAACGCGCGGCCAAGCGTATGATTGTCCAGTCCAATGCGCCCAAGAAGAAGTGATGCGGGGCCTTGCCCCGCGATCACGTTTTGCTGTTGTTTGGTCGCAAGCGCGCGCTTCGCGACGCGCCGCTCCATCTGGCCCGCCGATCAGGGCAGCGGCGCCTCCAGCGTCCCGTTCTTGAGCGCCGCTTCCATCACGTCCGACAGGATCGCGCCCTGGCAGCCGTCGGCAGGCGTGAACGCCTTTCCATCCAGACACTTGCGATTACCCTGCGTCAGCGCGAAGTAGTTGCTGCCGCCCTTGGCGAGGTAGTCGAGCGTCGCGATCGTGTAGGTCTGGTTCAAATCCAACGGCTTGCCGTGCAACGTCACCGTCGCGCGCTCGCCGTGCCGGGCAATCGCCACCGGCTGGTTGTCGCGCAACTCGTACTCGATCGCCGCCTTGGACGCGTCGCATGTGAAATCCACGCCTGCAGTCGCGAGGTTGCGGCCATGCTGCTCCGAGTGCCCCGTCGTGCAAGCGTTCTCCAGCGTGTCGAGCAGCTGCGCGCCCGTCAACGCCACGACAACCAAGCGGTTCTTGAACGGGTGGATCGCGTGCAGCTCGATGTTCGTGACGGGACCCGGCGCGTAATGGTCCGCGGCGCGAAAGCCACCCAGGTTCAGCAGCGCCCCATCCAGCGGCTGTTGCGTCGTCTTTTCCGCGTATTCCAGCACGGCGCGCGTCGCCATGCGCACGTACGCGCTGTGCGCGACATCCACGAGGTCCCACGCGGTCTTGCGCATGCCGAGGATCACTTCTGGAATCAGCGTCTTGCGCAACTCGTCGACGGCAGCCTGCACGGTGCCGTCGACCGGCATGCGCTCGTCGACCGGCTCCAGGTGGTACTTCACGTCCAGCCGGCCGTCCTGCTGCGTCAGCTCCCAGAACGCCAGGTTCGCGAAACGACTGCCGGTCTGACCGATGTGCGTCTTGCCGACGACCAGATCCTTGTCCAGCACCGTGTGCGAGTGCCCGCCGATGATCACGTCGAGGTTCGGCACGGTTTTGGCTAGTTGCACATCGTCGTCGACGCCGAGGTGGCTCAGCACCAGCACCGGCGCGTGCATGTCCGCCGCTTGCGCCGTGGCGAGCGCGGCGATGGTCGCGGGCTCATGCAGCACGACACCGGTGAAATCGCTGATGGTCTTCGCCGCTGGCGTCAGCAGCCCCACCACGGCAAGGCGCATGCCGCCGCACGGCAGCGTGCCATCCGCGCTGGGCGATGCGTTCCAATCGGGCGATTGGTCAGGCATTTTCTGCACGCGGTCCACGTTGCTCGACAACACCTGCGGCGTGTGCGCCGCCTGCCGCAGCGCTTGCCCCAGCACCTTGGCACCTGCGTCGAACTCATGGTTTCCCAACGTGATCACGTCGTAGGCGGCGAGCTGGTACAGCTCCAGCGCCCGCGCCCGCGCCGCGACCGGGTCGCCATCCTGCCGCTCCATGTAGCGGCCCTGCAGGATGTCGCCGGCGTCCACCAGCAGCACGCCGCCGGGATTCTTCGCCAATTCCCGCTGCTTGATCGCGGCGATGCGGGCGATCGTGCCGACGTAGCTGCCATCCGGCCGGCGCACGCCGTCGAAGTTCGCTTCGCTGTCATTGGTGGCGAGGATCAGGCAGCGGTGGGCAGGCTCGCGCACCTGCGGCGCGCCGCAAGCGCTGAGCACGACCAGGAAAAGCCAGCTACTTCGCAAGCTTGCGCCTCGCCTCCGGACCCAGGCCCGCGCGCGTGCGCGCCTGCAGGTAGCGCTCCAGGTCGGGCGCCGGCACCGTGCGCACCCGGCCGGCCTGGA
>CAIXAA010000141.1 GCA_903917305.1 uncultured Myxococcales bacterium
CGTAGACATCAGGCCAGGATGAGCGGGCGCGCCAACGCAACGGCCGCCGTCAGCAGCCGGCCCAGATCGGCATCGACCGCAGCGCTCACGACCGCACCGCGCGGGTCGCACAGCACCACCATCGCCTCGCCATCCTCCGCGCCCAGCCGCCGCGCCGTCGTTCCGTCGACGTCGCTGCAAATGCGCAGACCCTCTGGCAGATCCGCCCCTTGCGGCAGCGGCTGCGGGGCGATGCCCACGACCGGCAGGGCCTGCGCCGGCAGACCGTGCAGCGGCAGCGAGCGCAGCGCCTGCAGCAGCGCGTCGCCCTGCCCCAGGGCCAGGATCGCGTATCGACCTGCGAAATCAGAAAGTTGCACGCGCGGCGCCAGCAGCAGGGCCGGCAGCGGATCGCCAGGGTGCAGCAACCAGGCCATCAGAAGCTGTTGCCGATGGTGAACTCGAAGACCAGCGGATCTTCGCCGGGTTTGGGCTTGATGGGGATGCCCCACTCAAAGCGCAGCGGCCCGACGGGCGAGAACCAGCGCACGCCCCAGCCGAAGGATTCGCGCATCGCGGCCAGCGAAATGGTCTCGCCTTCGCCGAACGCATTGCCGATGTCGAAGAAGATGAGACCGCGCAAGTTCATCGGCGCCTTGAGGATCGGCACTTCGATTTCGTTGTTCAGGTAGAGCTGGCGCACGCCGCCGTTGCGGAACGGCGTCAGCGAGGCCATCGGGTCGCTGGAGGCCGGCGTGTAGATCGCCGGGCCGAGCGAATTGCGTTGGTATCCGCGGACGTTGTAGATGCCGCCGATGAAGAAGCGCTCGAACAGCGGCACGTCCTCGCCCACCGGCGCGCTGATGATGCCGCCGACCAGGTTGAACTTGAGCACGCCCTCGAACGGCAGCGGCACGTAGCGGCGCAGGCGCGCGGTGAAGCGGTTGAATTCGTTGTCGCCGCCCAGCTTGCGCGACGCCCACTCGGCGGTGCCGGTGAGGTGCCAGCCGGTGGTCGGGAACATGCGGTCGTCGCGATCGTCGTACGTGATCGTGCCGCGCAGCGAGGAGGTCAGGCCGGAGGTGAACAGGCGCGCCACGGGCACGTCGACGCGGCCGCTGTAGCCGCCGGGCTTGGCGTTGACCTGCTCGAGGTTGTAGCTGGCGTCCAAGTGCAGCGTATCGGTGAGGCGGTAGCCCCAGGACATCGTCGCGCCGGTGGAGCGCCGCGAGAAGTCGGCGTAGAGCTGCTCGTAGCTGAACAGGTCGATGGCAAAGGTGACCTTGGTGTCGAGGAAGTAGGGCTCGAAGAACGAAGCCTGGAACATCGTACGGATCTTGGACAGCGAGCCCTGCACGGACATGCGCTGGCCGCGGCCCAGGAAGTTGTCCTTGGCGATCTGTGCGGTGGTGATGAAGTTGTCGATCGACGAGAAGCCCATGCCGACCTGGAAGGTGCCGGTGGTGCGCTCCTTGACATCCACAACCACATCCACGACTTGCGGCAGCGCGGTGGGACGCGTCTTGACCTCGACCTTCTCGAAGTAGCCCAGGCGCTGGATGCGCTGCTGGGAAGTCTCAATCTTCTCCTCGCTGTACAGGTCACCTTCGGTCAGCACCATCTCGCGGCGGATGACCTTGTCGCGCGTCGATCCGCCACCTTGCATGACGATCTGGCCGAAGTAGACCTTCTTGCCGCGCTGGATGTGGTAGGTCCAGTCGACGGTGCGCTTCTCCATGTCCGGCACGCTCTCGTTGGACACGGAGGCGTGGGCATAACCGTAGTTCTTCTGGGCAGCTGCGAGCTTGGTGCCATCGGCCTGCACCATCGCGTAGTTGAAGATCTCGCCGGGCTTGAGCTGCACCTTCTTCATCAGCACGTCGACCGGATCGACCGGATCGCCGGTGACCAGGACCTTGCCGACCTTGAACTGCGGCCCTTCATGGATGCGAATCGACACGGAAATGTACTTCATGTCCGGCGACAGGCTGACCACCGGCTCCTCCACCTTGGCCTGGATGTAGCCCTTGGTGAGGTAGAAGTACTGCATCAGCTGCAGGTCGTAATCGAGGTGTTCGCGTTTGAAATTGCCGGTTTTGCCGAAGATCGAGAAGATCGAGCCTTCCTGGGTGCGCAGCACGGCCTTGATGTCGGCGTCGGAAACACCTTCATTGCCAAGGAGATCGATGCGCCGCACCTTGACCTCGGCGCGCTCCTGCACCTCGAAGATGACGCGCACCTGGTTGCCGAGCATCGGCTCGGAGCGCTGCGTGACGCCCGCGAGGAAGTAGCCTTCGTCCGTGTACAAGTCCTTGATCTTGCCGACATTCACCGCGGCTTCGGCCGGCGAGTACAAGTTGCCGACGCGCAAATCGACGACCTTCATGACGTCGTCGTGGCTCTGCGCCTCGTTGCCGCGGATGTCGATGGCCGCGATGCTCGGCCGCTCCAGCACCTGGTAGCGCACGATGACGTGATCGTCGTCGATCTGCTTGAGGCCAATGCGCACGTCGTCGAACAGGCCCATGGCGAAGATGCGGCGCAAATCCTCCGCAACAATCGTGGGATCCAGCACGTCACCGACCTTGGCGCGCACCTGGTGCAGGACGGTGGCCGAGTCGACGCGCTCCACGCCGCCCAACTCGATCGCCTTGATGATCAAGGGCTTGTCCGGCGCTTCCTCTTGTTCTTCGCGCAGGCTGAGCCCCGACTTGCTGCCGAGCGAGCCGGTGCCGAAGAGCGAGTCGTCCGCGTAGGCCACGCCAGCGGCGAGCATCCCGGCGCACAGGGCCGAGAAGATCAGGAGTTGTCGGCAAATGCGCCGCGTTCTGGCCGTCATGCTGCGGCCTCCGCGGCTTCGGCGATGCGGCCATCGACCATGCGCAGCACGCGGCGCATGCGCCGTGCCAGTTCCTGGTTGTGGCTCACGACCACGAACGCGGTGCCGGTCTCGGCGTTGAGCTGCTCCATCAACTCGTGCATCTCTTCCGCGGTGCGGCCATCGAGGTTGCCGGTCGGCTCATCGGCGAGCACCACGCGCGGTCGCATCACCAGGGCGCGCGCCAGCGCCACGCGCTGCTGCTCGCCACCGCTCAGCTCTCCGGGGTGGTGGTCCAGCCGCTCCGACAGACCGACGCGGGCCAGCAATTCGCGGGCGCGGGCGTGGGCCTCGGCGGGCGGCTGGCGGGCGATCAAGGTCGGCATCAGCACGTTCTCTAGAGCGGTCAGCTCCGGCAGCAGATGGTGAAACTGAAACACAAAGCCAATCGAGTGGTTGCGAAACGCCGCCAGCTCTGCGTCGCTCAGGTGCTCCAGGCTTGCGCCGTCGTAGGCGATGCTGCCGCGGCTCGGGCGATCGAGCGTGCCCAGCAGGTGCAGCAAGGTCGACTTTCCCGAGCCCGAGCGCCCGACGATGCCGACCATGTCGCCACTGTACAACGCGAGATCGACGTTGCACAGCACCTCGATGCGACGAGTGCCAAGCTCGAACCACTTGTCGACGCCAGTGGCGCGGATCAGCGGCACATCGGTGCGCGCTGCCGTGCCGGAAGCGTCGAGGGCGGTGGGCTCAGCCATGCC
>CAIXAA010000142.1 GCA_903917305.1 uncultured Myxococcales bacterium
CACCGACGACCGCTCGCAGGTGCACGCCACGATCCCCGGCAAGGGCGTCATCGGCTCGGTGCGCGGCAAGGGAAAACGCAATGAATTTGCGGTGCAATTCGTCTACCTCGACCGAGTCGACCGCACCGTGCCGATGGCCATTGGCGATGCGGTGCTGACGACCGGCCACGATCGCATCTTCCCCGCGGGCTTGGAGATCGGGCACATTGCCGAGGCGACGGGCCGCCAGAACGGTCCGTACCACGAGTTCGTGCTGGCCCCGGCCGTGGCGTACGCGACGCTGGAAGAGGTCCTGGTTGTCGTGGGTTATCGCGGGCCGGAGTCGGCGCTGCCCCTCGAACCGGCGGCCAAGCACAAGCGCGTCGTCGATCCCGCCAACACCCCGGACGCGCCACCATGACAGGCAAGGAGATCGGCACCGCATGAAGGAAGTGGCCTGGATCGCCGTAGCTTTCGGCCTTTTGTCGCTGGTCTCGCCGTTGCTCGGCAGCCTCGACAGCCAGTTCTTTGCGCCCGATTTCGCTTTGCTGACTGCCCTCTACCTCGGCAGCCGCTCGACGCTGCTCTCCGGCCTCCTGTGCGCCTTTGTCGTCGGCCTGTTGAAGGACGGCCTGTCGCTCAGCGTGCCCGTGGGTTTGTACACGGAAATCAATGTCTTGGCATTCCTCATGGCCCGCGTGCTGGAGCGCCGCGTCGACCTCCACAGCCCCGTGCCGCTCATGGCCACGGCGGCGGGCATGTCGGTCGGTGCGACAGGCCTGTTCCTCATGCTGGAAGCCATCTTCCACCGCAGCTTCGAAGCCTACGGCGACGTGTTGCGCATGGCCCTGCCGCTGGCGCTGATCACGATGCTGATGGCGCCCGTGCAGTTCGCGCTGCTCGATCGCATCACGCGGCGCTTCGAACTCCACCACCGGGCGGGCGTGCTGCCCATGCGGCGGTAGCGGATGTCGATGCCGCTCGGCCCGTCGCACGACGCGCAACGCTTTCGCACGAGCAACCGGCTCGCGCTGGCGATCGTCTTCGTCGGCGTGCTGCTGCTGGTCGTCCGGCTGGTGCTGGTGCAGTACGTGCGCGGGGAGCGCTACGAGAAATACGCAGCGATTGAGCGGGTTTCGCGCATCCGCGCCCAGGCGCCGCGCGGCCTCATCAAGGGCTCGGACGGCACGGTCATCGCGCGCAACATCGAGAGCCACCGCCTGGAAGTGCTACCGGGTCGCGTGAAACCGGAGCATATTCGGGCGCTTGCACAGACACTGCGCGGCATCCTCGACATGACGGATGCGGAGTACGAAGGCCTGATCGCCGACCTGAGCCGCCCGGTCGACCCGCGCAAGCGCCGGCCGCTGGTGGTGCGCCGCGACCTGGTGAGCGCGCATTGCCCCTATGATTCCAGCCCATTGGAGCTAATCGCCGAAGTCCCCTACGGCTTTTGCGCGACGTGCGGCCGCGACTTCGAGGAGCTGCCGCAGAAGAAGGCCTGCCCGTTCGACCAGCGCAAGCTGATCCCGGTCGGCAACGGCAGCGGCTGGCATTGTCCCAGCTGCGACCGCGACTTCCAGGCCGGTGACCTGTGTCCGTACGACGAGCACGCGCTGCGCCATGGCCACCACAACCTCAAGTGCCCGCTGTGCCAGCGGACGTTCAACGACGAAGTCGCTGTGCTGCGCGCCAACCTGCACCGCCTGCCCGAAGCGCGCGTGCTCGCCGAGATCCAGCGCGAGTACCCGTACCGCTACCTCGCCAGCCATGTGCTTGGTTTCATGAGCTATGTCGATCAGCGCGATCTGACCGAACCGGGCACGGACGGCCAGCCGCGTTTTGGCCTCAACGATCGCGTCGGCCGCAGCGGCCTCGAGCGCGCGCTGGACGTGGTGCTGCGCGGCATCGACGGCGAGCAGATCCTGGTGCAGCGCTCCGGCGCGGAGGCGGAGGCGCGCGATCTCGACGAGCTGGTCGCGGCGATGAAGCCGCGCCAGACGGTGCCCGGCATGTCGGTGCGCCTGACGCTGGACATGGACCTGCAGCGCATCGCCAAGGTCGCGATGAAAGACGTGTTTTCCGGCGCCGCGGTGGTGATGGACGCGCACACGGGCGCGGTGCTGGTGCTGTACTCCAAGCCGTCGTTCGACCCGAACACGCTGTCCGGCAAGCGCACGCCGCAGTCGCATGCCGGCTCAGACATCAGTGCTTACGCGCCCTTGCTGGACAAGGCCCTGCACGCGTTCCCGCCCGCCTCGACGTACAAGGTCGTGGCGGCGACGGCGGCGCTCGAAGAAGGCATCATCACGCCGCAAACGACCTATCATTGTCCGGGGTTCTATGAGTACGGCGGCCGGCGCTTCCGCTGCCACCTGCACCGCGGCCACGGCGATCTGAACGTGCAGCAGGCGCTGCGCTCGAGCTGCGACGTCTTCTTCTACCACCTGGGCGAGCAGCTCGGCCTCGATCGCCTCGAGCGCTACGCCCGCATGCTGGGCTACGGCGAACACACCGGCATCGAGATTCGCGAGTCGATCGGCAGGATTCCGACGCGCGACTGGTACAAGGACCAC